>NZ_JBARMD010000224.1:0-7821 GCF_049802275.1 Occallatibacter sp.
GCCGTGTCCTCCGTTGGCCGCCACTCGCGCCCGCGCGTGTAATCCAATTCTGCCGCCGTCATCGCCAGCACGTCCTTGTACTCCTGCGCGTTCTTCAACCCCGATCGCGCTGCCAGCACATTCCCCCAATACTCGGTCATGCCTTCGTAGACCCAAAGCATCGCACCCTGCATCGGCGTAGCAAAATCCGGCTGATACAGTCCCACCGGCCGCCGATACTTGCCATTCCACGAGTGCGTGAACTCATGCGACAGCAAATCCGACTCCGGCAGTTGGTGCACGTCATCCGCGAATCCCTTCTCGCCCACGCCGTTATCCGAAGATTGCCCGTGCTCCAGTCCCATTCCACCAGCAACATCCGATAGCGTTAATAGAAAGTGGTACTCGTTGTAGTGGTGCGACGCATACAGCGCATCGGCTTCGCGCACCAGGTTGGCCACCTCGGCGAGCACGGCGGGCCGCAGGTTCGCGTCTTCCGGCGCATCTGCCGCCACGTCCAGAAAATGCTGCGGCTTGATCGTCGGCGCCAGCGGATACTCGTGGAAGTACAACCCCGTCAGAATTGGCGAGTCCTCAAGCTGTTCCACATTCGTTGCCGCAAACTTTGTGGTGCTTCCCGCCGCCGGTACCGGATAGGATCCTCCGCTGATTGGTGTCAGCGCCGTCCCAACCCCCCAACCGGCCGGCACCTTCACTGAGGGCTGAATCGGAATCTCTTTCACCGGCACGTGCGCCGGATACAGCATCAGCGCCTCCCACTCCAGCGCAGCCATGCGCTGCGAGATGCGCCGCGTCACAATCGAATCCAGATGCATGTGCAATGTCGTCACGCCGCTCGGTACCGTCAGGTGAAATTCGTAGAGGTTCACATCATCGCGCCGCCATTCCAGCGTCTTCCCATTCGCTGTAAACACCACGCCGACAATCGAAGACGCCGGGCCCGAGGGCATGTGATGCCCGGGAATCCACTCCGGCGAAATCAGAGTCAGCGGTCCCGCCGACACCGGAAAATCCATATCTGCATGAAACAGCTTGCGCGGCGCATCCGAAAGATCAGCCGTGATCTGAATCGGCGCTTTCTGTGCACGTGCGGTTGAAACAGCAAGGGTCAACAACAAAAGGGCAGGGAAGAAATGAGTACCACGCTTCAACATGAGCATCCAGACAATGCCTCCTGAAAGATTTCAGGTTATCTCACGCCCCGTCGGCTCGAACATCGCCATGTGACAAGCGGCCGCCAAGCTGAAGATGCGGGGCAATTCGCGCCATACTTTCCACAGGCTCTGTGCCGCTATCCGCCGATTCAACTCCCCGCTCCGATGTTGAGGCGTTACCCTATAACCACAAGCTCACAAACAGCTTCGCGCGAGATCGGATTCATCCACGCGCCCACTCCGTCTCCCGGGAAACTCTACGCATTGCCGCGTCCGAGTCCATCCGGAGACCGATGAGTCACGCCGAAGAATCAGGTTTCATCACGCGGGCTGAACTTTTTCGCCGGAAGGAGACCCATGTCCACTGACTATCGCAACTTCCTGGCCCTCTCATACGAGGAGCTGGAAGAACTGAACCTCGAAGCCAAGAAAGAACGTGTCAGCCGCGTCGCTATCGATCAGATTCGCGAAAAGCGGCTCAAATACCTCACCGACGAAAAGCGCATCAAGGCCGTTACCGTGCTCTTTTCCGATCTCGAAGGCCGCCTCCATCTTCTCGACTACGACAAGAAGTTCCTCCTCAATTCCTACGAGAACCTCACCTTCGACGGCTCTTCCATCCGCGGCTTCACCGCTCAGAAAGAGAGCGACCTCCGCCTCGGCATCGACTGGAGCGCCTTCTACTGGGTCCCCGCCGATGTCTTCGGCAACGGCAAGGTCCTCGTCTTCGGCATCGTCATCGACAAAGATGGCACACCCTACTCCGGTGACCTGCGCGGTGTGCTCAAAACCTACGCCGACAAGCTCTATGCGGAAAAGCAGTACACCCTTAATGCAGCCACCGAGATCGAAGGCTTCCTTTTCGCCGGCAAGGACGCCGAAAAAATTTACCACGAAACCGGCAAATTCGAATTCGTCTCCACCGGCGGCTACTACCACTCATTGCCCCTCGATCCCCTCCGCCAGTTCATCGACACCGCTGCCGAAGTGCAGCGCGCCATGGGCTTCCAGAACGAAAAGGATCATCCCGAGGTAGCGCCCAGCCAGTTCGAAATCAACTTTGGATACAGCGAAGTGGTCGCCGCCGCCGACCAGATCCAGCTCTATAAGCTGCTCTGCCGCCAGATCGGCAACAACTATGGCTACACCGCCTGCTTCCTGCCCAAGCCCGTCGCCGGCGTCAATGGCAGCGGCATGCACACCAACGTCTCCGTCTCCAAGGGCAAGACCAACCTCTTCTGGGATGAAAAAGGCGAAGAGCAGCTCTCCAGTTTCGGTTGGAAGTTCCTCGACCGCGTCCTCACCCGCGCGCTCGATCTCTGCCTCGTCTTCAATTCCAGCGTGAACGCCTATCGCCGTCTCGACCCGCACTTCGAAGCCCCCAACCAGATTCGCGCGTCGGCAACCGATCGCGGCGCCATGATTCGTGTGCCCATCGGCAACGCGCGCTCCATGCGCACCGAGGTTCGCGCCGTCGCTCCAGACGCCAATCCTTACCTGTCGATGTACGCCATCTTCAAGACCGGCATCGACGGCGAAATCGCCAAGATGAAGAACCTCCGCGAAGGCGGCCGCTACCTGCCTGACAACATCTACAAGGCCATCGACGACTTCAAAGCCTCAAGCTGGATCGCCGAAATCCTCGGCTCCGATGTCCAGGGCCGTTATGCAGAACTGAAACAAGCCTCGGCCAACCGCTGCCCGCGCGAACTCGGCACCATCGTCAAAGGCTGCGAAGTCCAATTTCATCACGCTGTCTACAACCAGTCGCTCTGGAATCTGTTCTAGTCAGGAATCCACTCTGGATCAGGGTATGCCTTTAGGAGTTTCTGGACATCTAAGAAAACATGCTCTAGAACAATTGCGGTCGGAAACGCGAAGGGCGGCAGCACATCTTGGCTGCCGTCCATTCTTTACTTGCTCAGCTTCAGCAGATTCAAGATCCGGCCCAGCACACCCGTCGGTCTCTTGTCATGCACCAGCGTCATTCGTCCGTCTTTGGGGATCCACACTTCTTCCCCCGACGAACTCGCATTGAACAACCCCAGCTGATGCTTCTCCGCAAGCCGTGCCACCGTCATATAAGCCTGCTCAGCCTTCGACCAGGCAAACGACGCGTAAATAAAATCCTCGCCAATCGCGTAGTCCGTACTCGACGCCTCGTCCTCAGGCACCTGGACTCCCGCAGACGGCCCATTCATCGGCGGGAAGATCCGAATGATGTCCTCGAACCACGCCCTCAAGTGCTCAGAGCTAAGCGCGGGGTCGTCGTACCCATGATCCTCGCTCCACTTCGTTCGTTGCACGCACCAGTGCACAAACTCAGCGTGGCCGGCGGGAACAGCATCCGGCTCAAAGACCATGAGGTCGTAGCTCATGATCTGATGCTATCCCGTTGAACTAACGCGCGTCGCCGAAGCTGCGAATTTTCTCTTCAGTGCGCGTGAGATCTCAAAGCTGCTGTTTCCCTGATTGTGCCTTTATGCCCAGCGTGATAAAGCTTAGGAACAGGGTACACGCGGAACGGTCTCTCTGGGCAGCGGTGTTTTATCCGCAGCGCTCTGTGCCGTCCAGCCATATTTCGATCCCTGGATGGCATCGAGGACAATGATTCAGGCATGAGCGCCGGGCCTATGACGGACGTGGAAAGCCTCTACGGCGACTATCCCATCGACCACGCATTCGACGAGATGCGTGAGTCGGTCGGAGAAGTTCGCCTCCACTATCGTGCCCTGGCGGAGACCATTGCGCGCCTGCCGCAGGAGGAATTACAGCGCCGCAAGCAATCCGCCGAGCTGTCTTTCCTCACCCAGGGCATCACCTTTACCGTCTACGGACGCGACGAAGGTACCGAAAAGATCTTTCCCTACGATCTGCTCCCGCGCCTTGTCACCTCGCAAGAGTGGGATCGCATCGAGCGCGGGCTCACCCAGCGCATCACCGCTCTCAATCTCTTCCTGCGCGATGTCTACTCCGAAGCCAAAATCCTCAACGACCACATTGTTCCGCGCGAACTGGTCTACAGCTGCAAGCACTATCGCCGCCAGATGCGCGGCCTCCAGGTTCCACGCAACGTCTACATCTCCGTTGTCGGTTCAGATCTCCTGCGCCTCAATACCGGCGAATTCGTCGTCCTCGAAGATAATCTCCGCGTGCCATCGGGCGTGAGCTACATGCTCACCAACCGCCGCGTCATGAAGCGCACCTTCCCTGAGCTGTTCCACAGCTACGGCGTGCGCCCCATCGAGCATTACCCGCAACTGCTTCTCGCCACGCTTCGTTCTCTCGCTCCCGAGGGCCGGCCTGAGCCGAACATCGTTCTGCTCACTCCCGGCGTTTTCAACTCTGCCTATTTCGAGCACACTTATCTCGCTCGCCAGATGGGCATCGATCTCGTTGAAGGCCGCGACCTCGTCACCCATGACAACGTCGTCTATATGCGCACCACCGACGGCCTCAGGCGCGTCGACGTCATCTACCGCCGTGTCGACGACGACTTCAGCGACCCCCTCGTCTTCCGCAGCGACTCCATCCTCGGGTGCACCGGCCTCTTCAACGCCTACCGCGCGGGCAACGTCACCGTCACCAACGCCTTCGGCACCGGTCTCGCCGACGACAAGGCACTCTACGCTTACGTGCCCCGCATCATCCGCTACTACCTCGACGAAGACCCTATCCTCAACAACGTCGAAACCTACCTGCTCACCGAAGACAAAGAACGCCAGCATGTGCTGGCCAACCTCGACAAGCTGGTTGTCAAAGCGGTCGGCGAAAGCGGCGGCTACGGCATGCTCATCGGTCCGCACTCCTCCGCACGCCAGCGCGAAGAGTTCGCCGCGCGCATCCAGGCCAATCCGCGCAACTACATTGCCCAGCCCACCCTCGATTTCTCGCGCGCTCCCTGTCTCATCGGCGATCGTCTTGAGCCGAGGCACGTCGATCTCCGACCCTACATTCTCTTTGGCGACAAAATCAACATCGTCCCTGGAGGGCTCACCCGCGTGGCCCTCGAAAAGGGCTCACTCGTGGTCAACTCTTCGCAAGGCGGCGGCAGCAAGGACACATGGGTTCTCGAATAACCGCGGATGGAAAAACACGGACCGCCGCACTCGGTTTGTGTCAGCGAACTGACTTTGGGTGCCCCATCCTTGACGAAGTCAAGGGGGGAAAGCACGAACCATCGCATCGCCAGTTTGTGTCAGGGCACGACTTTAGTCGTGCCGAACGAGCACCACAATAACGACGGGGCCTTAGCCCCTGAGGGTATGAAAGCAGGAAAACACAGCACGGATGGGCGCGACACAAACGAATTTTAGACTCCGGGAGAGTACCAAAATGCTTTCGCGCGTTGCCGACAGCCTCTATTGGATGAGCCGCTACCTCGAGCGCGCGGAGAATACTGTGCGCCAGCTCGATGTAGCCATGAGCCTCATGCTCGACTCAGGCGGAGCCAGCGCCGAGACCCACTGGCAGCGCCTTATCGCCTCTCTCGGCAACCCGGCTGGCCTGGATTGGACAGGCGACCCGGCATCCAACGCAGAAACGCTTGTCTTCGATAAACACCATCCCGCATCCGTCACCTGCTGCATCGACGCCGCGCGGGAAAATGCGCGCCAGATCCGCGAAGAAATCTCCACTGAGCAATGGCAGCGACTTAACCGCCTCTATCACCAGATGCATTCGCCGCACACTGAAACCCAGTTCCAGTCCAACATGAATGATGTCCTCACTTCGCTGATTGATGCCGTTCATCTCTTCAAAGGCGTCACGGATACCACCATGATTCACGGCCAGGGCTGGCACTTCATCCGTCTCGGCCGCTACCTTGAGCGCGCCTACGCTATCGCAACGCTCCTCGAGGTCTATCAACCGTTGCTCTCGCATCCGTCCGAGCGCGAGCACTCTGGTTATCTGTATCTCGAGCAGGTGGGCCTTCTCCGCTGCTGCACGGCCTTCGAAGCCTACTGCCAGGTCTACACCGCCGACCTCACTCCCGATCGCATCCTCGAGTTTCTGCTGCTCAATCGAGACTTTCCCCACGCCATCCGCTACTCCGTCGACGGAGTTCGCCAGGCCATCCAGTCCATCCAACATACCGGAGGCCGCCGCCCTCCTGACGAACTGACCGCGGGCATCGGCAAATTGCACGCCATGCTCAGTTTCACTTCGATCAGCGAAATCCTCGGCGGCGATGCCGCTTCGTTCCTCCACACCATCCGCCAGCAGTGCATGCGCATCCACGAAATCATGTACCGCTATTACATCCAGTACTCCATCCAGTCCGCGCTGGCTATCTGACCTCAGGATTCGATCTGCATGAACTGCTATTCCATCCGCCACCTCACGCGCTACCGCTATTCGCAATCGGTCAGCGAGAGCATCATGGAAACGCGCATGCATCCGCGCTCTGACTCAAACCAGCATTGCCTCACGTTTTCGCTCTCCGTCAGCCCGCGATGCCGCGTCTTTACCTACCGCGACCACTTCGGCAACAACGTCCATCACTTCGACATTCCCAGCGAGCATAACCAGCTTGTAATCGTCGCCGAATCCGTGGTCGAACAGCAGCCCATGCCTGATGTGCCCGGCTTCTTGTCGCCCGATGCGTGGCAGGCCCTCGACGCCATGATCGAAGCCGGCGACTACTGGGAGATGCTGTTGCCGAGCGAATTTGTCGTGGAAACCCCGGCGCTCACGCTGCTGGCGAAGCAGATGGGAGTCACTCGCCGTGACGATCCCTTAATGCTCGTGCAGGAACTCAATCAACGCCTCTTCGACTACTTCGACTATGTCCCTCGGTCTACCCGCGTGGACTCCCCGATCGATGATGCCATCGTCAGCGGAAAGGGCGTCTGCCAGGACTTCGCCCACACCATGATCGCGCTGCTCCGCCATGTCCGGATTCCGGCCCGATACGTTTCCGGTTATCTCTATCGCAGCCGCGAAGACCACGACCGCTCCACCCCCGACGCCACGCACGCCTGGGTCGATGTGTTGCTCCCTCACCTCGGCTGGGTCGGCTTTGACCCCACCAACAATCTTGTTGCCCACCATCGACACATTCGCACCGCCGTTGGCCGCGACTACGCCGACGTACCCCCTACCCACGGCATTTTCCGAGGCAAAACGTCGAGCGAGCTCTACGTCGCCGTGCACGTCGAAGCCAGCGACCAGCCACCGGCTCTCGATCGCAAAATGCCCATCCCTGAGGACTGGTCAGTCCTGGTCGAGCGCGCCCAGCAGCCCCCGGAGCGGCCTCAACCCCTCATTGACGTGCAGCAAATGCAGCAGCAACAATGAGACGAAATGCAGGTTTCCAGGGACCAGTTGTCGTTTTCCAAAGATAAAATGCGTTTTTTTATTGAATTCTTATTCGGTGACCTAATAGATTATTTGAAATTCCATAAAACCCGGTGATTCGTGCCGGCGTTGCGAAGACGCACCAAGGCTCGTTGAATCTCGCGTTCCACTCTCACCCCAGAGAGTGTAGATCCACGAAATACTTTGTCGCTGTTCGAACGGCTATGAACCGTTCGTGCAAAGAAGAAATGGGTCGCTTCCAACGACCAGCCAAAGAAGTAGATTTTTGGAGGAACAGCCGTGAAAAGATCCCTTTTGGGATGGGTACTTCTCTGTATCCTTTCCACCGCCTCACCCCTCTTTAGCC
>NZ_JBARMD010000225.1:0-3506 GCF_049802275.1 Occallatibacter sp.
GCCTGGGACGGCCGGCATGCAGTCGGGCTGGGTGTCAGAGATGCTCGGCGATCCGGTCATTTCGCAGAACATCGATTTTCTCAGCTATCACGATTATCTCTTTGACAATCATCAAACCGGCGCACAGTGGGACACTTACAACGGGCTTGATTCCGTTTACCAGATAACGCAGGATTCAGGCACGGGTCCCCTGCGCGCCTACCTTTATGCAACCAGACTGGTGGCTGCCGGCAAACAGCCCCAGGGAAAAGATCTGCCGATCTACAACTCCGAGTACAACCTGAATTGGGCCTTTGCGAAGAACTGTTGCGCAAACGATCCGACGCTTTCGCCGGTCTGGAACAGCATGTACGTTGCAGACACACTCAACTCCGTATACGACGGAGCGCCACACACGCCGGACCACATGGTGTATTTCGCAGCGACTGCAATTCCATTCTTCTGTCTGATTGGCCAGATCGATGTGAATATGGACTGCGCGTACCCGGAAGGAACCGTCCCTCAGCTCTACCCGCAGTATTTTGTTTATCAGCTATTGGGTGCGGCAAATTACCTTGATCTTCAAGACGGGGGGTACATGGCCAAATCCATCTCCCCTGGAACGCTGGGCAATGGGCTGGTCGTGACGGCGTTCTTTACCAAGGACCAGGACGCGATCGTGCTGATCAATCCCAATCAGAATACGTTGAGCAATGTAACCGTGAATCTGAACAACACCGGTCTGACCTCGGCGCAGGGCACTCTCTATCAGATCGTGAACGGGCAATCGATCAGCAGCACTCCCGCCACTCTGCAAAACCAGACGGGCACGTCGTATACGACAACTTTGACGCTCGGCCCGCGTTCGGTTCAGGCAATTTCAATTCACAATTAAACTGCGAGCAGCGAATGGAACCTGCAGCTGCGTGGGACATGTAAAAGAGGATTGTCTCGTCTATTTGCCGAGAGGCGAGCCCTGGCTTCCGGTATACGCCACTTCCCGAACCCAATGGACATGCCCGATCATCCTATTCAGGTCTTCATTGTCGGGAGAACCCATGGGTCGACGTTTCGCCGAACTTGCCTTCACGCCACTGGTGAGGGAAGAGCAAACAGTGCACGGCAGCCGTCATCTTTACGAGCGCGTTGAGCACCCACCGGATCCCGGCGATCGCCTTGGGCCCGATGAGCAGGCCTTCATCCGAGAGCGCGACGGTTTCTACATGGCGTCGGTCACGGAAACCGGCTGGCCGTATATCCAATTTCGCGGCGGCAAGATCGGATTCATTCACATACCCGACGACCGCACCATCGCATTCGCCGACTTGCGTGGCAACCGGCAATATATCAGCACGGCAAACCTGAAGCACGACGATCGCGTCGCGTTGTTCTTCATGGACTATCCCACGCAGAGCCGGTTGAAGGTCTTAGGCCGGGCGAAGATTCACGAAGGCGATGCGGAGGCACAGAGGTTGATCGAATCGCTGCGCGTGCCCGAAGAGAAATCTCCACCCGAGCGCGCATTCATCATTCACGTCGAAGCCTTCGACTGGAATTGCCAGCAGCACATTACCCCGCGCTACTCCGAAGGGGAACTCGCAACGATCCTCGAACCCATGCGTCGCCGTCTCGAGGCTCTGGAAGCAGAAAATGAGCGCTTGAGAACCGGCGGTTGAGAACTAAGGGTGGCTTGACCTTATCCCCATAGGAAGAAACGAGGCCCACCAGCGTGCGGTGGGCCTCACAGGTAAATCAGCAAGCAATACTCGTTAACTCGCGGGAACCGTAGCGGTGCTCGTATTGGAAGCTGGGCTTTCCGTTCCAGCACCATCTACGCTCTTCACCATGTAGACATAGGCCTTTCCGCTTGTGACTGCGGAGTCCGTGTAGGTTGTAGGCCCAACGGGCGAGGAATTAAGACGCTGGTACGAAGTGGTTCCGCCTGCCGCTCGATAGATGTTGTAGCCCATGACCGGATCAGACGATCCGGCTGGTGAACTCCAACTCAGTTCAATCTGGTGGGACGTGGACGTAGCGGTTCCGCTCAACGCGAAACTTGCAGTCGGGTTGGAGGAAGAGTTGCTGGTGATCGTCAACTGGCCGGTAGCCGAACCAGCAGCGGTCGGTGCAAACTGCAAATTCAGGCCCAGGGTCTGACCGGGATTCAGGGTGACCGGAAAACTCGATCCGGACATTGAGAATCCAGTGCCAGTCACAACAGCTGAATTCACAGTGACAGGCGCCGTGCCGCTGGAGGTGAGGGTCACCGTCTGCGTTGTTTTGGAGTTCAAGCTGACAGCGCCGAACGGGATGCTTGTTGCGTTGACTGTGAGAACCGGAGTTGGCGCAGATCCGCTGGGACTCAATTGGATGGAGAAAATCTTCGAGACTCCTCCGGCGCTCGCCGTGATCGTCGCGACCTGCGCTGTTGTGACCGACTGAACATTCAAGTTGAATCCGGCGGTGGATCTGCCCGCCAGAACCCACGCGTGGCTGGAAACCGTCACGGCTGGATTATTGCTCGACAGGTTTAGGGCGATCTGACTCGACGTGGTACTGGTCAGATATGCCGAACATGCGTCGGTTCCAGCGGAGCCGAAGGAATTGCTATGGCAGGAGATTTTGCTCAACTGCGGTTGTGAAGATGAAGTCGAAGCTGGAGGGGCTAACTGGATTCCGTAGGTCACTTTGTTTCCACTACTTGTTTGCGCCGTGATCCACACCGTACGCGCGGATAAAACAGATGCTAGAGTCGCGCTGAATCCTCCGGTCGATGCACCCGCCTTAACATAAATAGTGCTTCGGACGGTTAGGGCCGAATCGCTGCTATACAGGTATACGGGGATCTGACTCTGCGCAACGCCACTGAGATAGACCGAGCATGCGTTCGTTCCAGCAGAGCTGAAAAAATTGGTTTGGCAGGAAATTTTGCTTAGCGACTGAGCGGTTGCACCGGATGTGCCCAATGATAGACAGCCCAAAACTGCTATAAAGAGGGCGATTTTCCGAGATTGGAAAAACCGGCTTGCAACTACGTTAGACCAATGATATGTGGTATTTAGGTCTGAATATGGCTTCACTACTGTACACTCCTATGTGTGCGCACACCTCTCCCCCCGATCCTGGGAGAAGACCTCGAAGGAGTCGTGGAGCACGACTCCACGAGCCCTCAGAGCGCAAGACTCAAAAGGATGCACGGAGCAAATGGTGTCCGATGTAATTAATTGTTAGCTTAAGAGTAAATTCTTATTGGGTCGGTTGTCTACTCTGTAATTGGTTAAAAAGTTACTATCGTGTCCCCAAATCAGATTGACGTCGAGGCGGTCGGAGCGCTAAAGAATGCGCGTAATCTGATGCGTGTCATAAATCGCAATGTAGAGTGAACCATGCGCCAGCTTGACTATAGCGTAGCCACCAGCCTCGACGGTTTCATCGCCGGTCCAAGGGGTGAATTCGACTGGATCATCCAGGACCCGACCATGAACTTCGGCGAAATGTTTCGCCAATTCGGCACCGCTGTGATGGGG
>NZ_JBARMD010000226.1:0-10132 GCF_049802275.1 Occallatibacter sp.
GTCATGGGCGGAGCTTCAGGAAATCGCAGAGTTGCGACGCCGCGTCGAAGGTTTTTCCAGAGCATTCCCAGTATCTTCATGAGCGTAACCTCATGAGCAATGTCGTGGAGATGGCAAGGACCGCGAAAGCGAGAGTGCATTGCCAATAGAACCGCACTGTTGTGTCGATGGCGAGGCGTGCGGTGGCCGCGGCGATGATAGATAAGACCAGCACAAGAAGCAAGCCGATGAGAAGGACGTAGGCAACGTCGAGCCAAAGATGCGCAGTTGGAGGAATGGCCAAGGTGGCTACCAGCCCGACGCCGGCGATCCATTCAAGGCCATGCGAAAGTTGCCACAGTGCGAGCTCAAATCCGGCATATTCAACCATCGGGCCCGAGTAGATCTCCTGCTCAGCATTCGGGAGCGAGAAAGGATTGACGTGAAGCTTGGCCGGAAGGCAGATGAGAATGGCGATCAGCCCGAGGTATCTCCACGGATTGGCCGGCGCGCTCGCAAGAGCATCGAGTCGAAACGAGTGCTTCGATACAGCGATGGAAACTGCTGCCAAGAGGAATACGAGGTTGTAGGAGACGAGAAGTACGGCTTCGCGCGCTGAACCGATTTCGCCGAACAGGGAGCGCGAGGAAAAACCTGCAACGATCATGCAGATTGCGGGGATCTCCATCAAGGCAAGCAACAGGATCAAGTCACCCTGAAACCCACCGTGTAGCGGCAGAACGGGGAGCAGGCCTACAGCACCCGCGGAGGCAGAGACCGCAATCAACGGCCACGCCCGCATCAACATTCCGTTCACGCCAGGACGTGGCGGCGTGGATTTTCCCATCAGCTTGACGAAGTCGAAGAACGGTTGGCCAAACGGAGGTCCGATGCGCTGCTGCAGCAATGCGACAGACTTGCGCTCAATCCACAGCACCAACCATGCCGCCGGAATGGCGAAGAGCAATCCTGGAAATATGAGGAAGCGCGCGAGTGAGGTGAGGAGATTCATAACTGCGCCTCCTCTGGGTTTGTGCTCAAGCTTGTCGGCGACTCAGCAGACGCGGCGTTATCGCGACGCTCTGCCAATATGTTGGCGGCCGCAGCAATTCCCCGGACGATAGCATCCGGTCGGGGCGGGCATCCTGGAACAAAGACGTCAACCGGAATGTGCTTGTCGAGCGGGCCGACCAGCACGCGGCTATCGATAAACACGTTAGTGGAGGCGGGGCATGAGCCGATGGCTACCACTGCTTTCGGTCCGCACACCTGCTCGTAAACAGTGTGAACAGCGGAAACGGCTGTTTGCGTAACCGGACCTGTTACACAGAGAATGTCGGCGTGGCGCGGGCTTCCCTGCAGCAGCACTCCAAGTTGTTCCGCGTCGTAGCGCGGCGTGAGCGACGCAATAAGTTCAATGTCGCATCCGTTGCAACTTCCCGAATTCATGTGGAAGATCCACGGACTGCGGCGGCGGCAGGCACAGAGCAGACGAGTCCAGAGCTTCATAGCCGCCCCCCTTGAAATACCTGGATGGCGATGTCGGGCCAGAGGCCCGCACCAAGAATGCAGACAAAGAGCAGAAGGATGACGGCCTTCAAGATTGTCGACTCGTGTATGAGCGGAGGAGAGTACCACTCGGTTCCATTGACGGCGACAATACGTTTGGTGTCATACGACGGGCTTCCCCACCACAGATTTGTAAAGGCGATGACGTACGCAATAAGCGCGAGCATCGAAGCGAGTATGAAGCCTCCCAACAGAACTGGATGGATTGATAGCGCCGTCTCGTAGAGCTTCCAGCGGCCGGCATAGCCGAGCATCGGAGGCACACCGAGCAGGGTGAGCATTCCCACCAGGAATCCGAAGGTGCTGAATGGGTAGCGCTGAGCCAATCCCGTGTCTCCGTGAGCGAACGCCCCATCCCGCTCCGGAGCGGCAATCGCGATAAAGAGCAGGCTCTTTCCAAGGGCATGCGATGCCGCAGCGAGCAGCACGCCGTCCTGTCCGAGTTTGCTGATCGAGGCGACGCCCAGGAGCAGGAAGCCGAAGTCTTCAATGCTGGAAAGAACCAGCAGACGATTGATGCTGCGTTGCGCAAGCATCGATACTGCGGCCACCAGGCTGGTGAGGAGAGCAATTACGAGCCAAGGTCCTGCCGGAGAGAACAACGACGGGTCAATCTGTGCGCGCAGCGAAAGCTCACCCAGGGCCGCGATGTCGATGACAGCGAGGACGAAGCCCAGCACCACGGCCGGTAGTTCATCCGCGAGGCGAAGCAGCCAGAACAGCAACGGAATCGCGGCGAACTTGACGCAGACGCCGGTAAGCAGAAGCGCCCGGCTCCATCCCAATTGTTCTGGCTTGGTGAGGAGTTGCGCTGACTCCATGCAGATTCCGGAAAGCACAACAACTGTCAGATACACCAGGCGCGATGTGTGCGTGCGTGCAGCTTTCCAAACGGGCACGATGCTAAGCAGCGCTGCAGTTTCCAGTAATCCGAAGCGAAGCCACTCGACCTCAGCCATGCAACCGGCCACCGCGAAAACCGACGGCAGTGCAAGTTGCAGCGGAAGCAATCGGTCCGCATTGGTTGTAGCCGCAGCACATACCAGCGAAACTGCCGCAATGCAGACCGCGCCGATGAGCAGCGGCGGCATGGGCATGATGGAAAGCCCAGTGGAAACTGCGGAAGCCTTCCCCATCCAGAGAGCGCCGAGCATCATGGCCGCTGATATAGCCAGAAGCCCCTGGAACACGTGCTGCTCAAGCCATGCAATCGGCCGCGCCAGTGTTTCCGCCGCAGTGCGTAGTTGCTGAAAAAGAAACGCGTAAGCCTTGTCCACGTTCGACCAGCGGAAGAAAGCTTTCCAATTCTGTTCGAAGATATGCGAAAAGTCGGCGGCAGAGAGGCGATCGTGCTCCCACAGTGGCTCGCCGCCTGTGAATACATCGTTGGGCCCGCCAAGAAGAATGCCACCGGAACCTGCAACCGTCGCATGGACGCGAGGACGGCTCGAGATCCGAGCCACCGCAAATATGGCTGTGCCCAGCATGAACGACACGACCGCGAGCACGAGTCCGCCAGCGGTAGAAAACGTACCCGCACCGCCGAACATACCAAGCCAGGTGACGCGCAATGATGTATCCATCCCGATGGCGCTGAACATGGGCTGGAAGAAGAAGACATAAGCGAGTTGCGGCGCCACGCCGAGAACGATGCTTCCAAAAGCCATCAACCCCATGGCCCACTGCATCCCGTGCGAAACTTCGTACGCATCCTGTGCCGCTTCAGACGGCGGTCCCAGAAATACCGCGCTCGTCGCTTTCGCGCACATGAACACGGTTCCAAGACTTGCGATCCATGCAATGACAGCGGGAACTGCCCACCCCGCCTGGATTGCGGCGGCGTACAACATCCACTTGCTGACGAAGCCGCTCATCAGCGGGATTCCGGCCATGTTCCCAACGCCGACCAGCCAGCAAAGCGTTGTACGCGGCATGCGCGACGCCAGCCCGCCCAGCAGGTTCATGTCCCGTGTTCCCGCGGCATGCTGCACTGCGCCGGCGTTCAGGAACAGGCCGCCCTTGAAGAATCCATGATTGAGGCAGTGCAGAAGTCCCGCCATGATTCCGAGCGGAGTGCCAATGCCGATTCCCAGCAACATGTAGCCGATCTGGCTCACGGTGGAGAAGGCCAGCATGCGTTTCAAATCACTCTGTACGAGGGCGTACATCACGCCAACCATCATGGTGACGGAGGCGATCGACACCAGAATCAAGTTCCATGAAGGCGGCCATGCCGCGAAGCTGTGCATCCGCGCTGCAAGATAGACACCGGCAGTCACATAACAAGCCGCGTGCAGCAGCGAACTCACCGGAGTTGGCGCAGCCATGGCATCGGGTATCCAGGTATGCAGAGGAACCTGAACGGACTTGGCTATGAGCGCCGCGAGCATCAGAAGAAATATTCCCGTGGAGAAGTTGCGTCCTATCGCGGGATCGGTCCAGACGGCAGTCCCCGTGCGGTGATAGAGAACGAGGATGGCAGTCAGGAGTCCATAGCCGGCCAGGTGCGTCATCAGGAGAACTTTGCGTGCACCCAACACTGCTTCGCGCTGCTGATACCAGAAGCCAACCAGGCTGAACGAACACAGTCCGATTACCTCCCAGCACAGGTACAGGACGAATAGATTTGCGCAATAGACGAGAGCAACAAATCCGCCGATGAATACGAGCATCGTGGCATAAAAGCGCGTGACTGCCGGATCTCGACGCATATAGGCAATCGAGTAAAGGAGAACGATCGCGCCAAGACAAGTCCCCATGAATGCGAACAGAATGCTGAGCGCATCGATGTGAAATGCGAGGACAAGCGGTCCATCCCAGGAGAACAGGCTGATGTCGACGGCATTCCCCGACTGGACGCGAGGAAGGAGGCTTATCACGCTGAACAATGCGGGGATGCACGTAGCGGCTGCCAGGATGCCCTTGACCCGGGAAGAGCAAATGCGCGCAATCAGTAACTGCAGCACGGCGCCGAGAAGAAGGACACATGGCGCAAGCAAGAGGTAAACCGGATCATTCAGCTTCGGCATCCGCACCTCCCATGTTCATGGGACGGCGCCCGATTTAAGGCCTCCCGTGTCGCAGCTGCGGCTAGCGCCGTGGGCCTGCGAATACGAGCGATCCTGGGCAGCGCCGAGCTACGACAGTCTGCCGGTTAAGGCGTGGGCAGTTCAACTTCAGCACACACGATCGGTTGTCAACCACTGCTTCGCGCCGCGGCAATTTGCCGAGCACGGCATGGTGTTAGCACATTGCAGCAATCACTGTTTGTGACAAACGTCACGACAGATTCCAGGCTGCCTTCTCCCAACAGAAATTATTTCTGGGCTGGTGCGCACTTCCAGATTTGGAGTATGCTGATTGGCCAGATTCGCACTCTTCATGTAGGGAGGTAATGAAATGGAAGGAATCTGGTATGCGCATTTCACATCGGGCGAAATGTATGGAGACGGTGTAGCCGTGTTACGCGACGGGCTGGTCCAAGGTGCAGATCCAGCCCACACATACTCCGGTTCTTATCAGGAAGAGGGTTCCAATTTGTACGCAAATGTGCGCGTCAGTCCTTATGCGGGCTCCGTATTGCCAGCCGATCTCACTCATCCGATCACATATTTCTTGAGAGGATCAGTGACTGGAAATTCGGCAAAAGTAACTGGCCATCCCGACAACAGGCCGGATGCTCTTATCTCTGTCGAACTGCACAAGGGTGAATGAGGGCTAGCTCATATTCATTGAGGAGTCTCTCTTCTGTTCAACTCCTCAAATCCTTTTTCCTTGAAATCCTTTTACAAGTCGGCCCTTCTCGCAAATGCAGAATTGTGCAGGAGGAAGATCTTGTTTCAAGCCTGATCACAGCACCGTGTGATCGAAGACACATCCAAACCTGTGCTGGGCATATCAGAGTTCCGGCGGAGATTCTCGGGAGTTCCGGAGCGGGCTCTGGAACGCGTCGCGCGTGTCCCGTTGGAATATGCTCTGTCAGTCCACGCCTTCTCCCCTCCTCTTCTTCCGAGCATCGCAACAGATCCGACGACCAAAGATGTTCCTGACGCCTGGGGGAGGGTCGAATGCCGGAAGCGATTGTTCAGGGATTAAACGCAAGCGAGAAGCTGGTGATTGACCAGGCAATCGCCGCGCACGGGGACGGCGCGGGCGCGTTGCTGGGCATCCTCGAGGACGTGCAGGCTGCAAATCCTCACAAGTTCCTCTCGCTGGATACTCTTCGCTACGTCGCCGCCAAAACTGGAATCCCCCCTGCAAAGGTCTACAGCGTCGCCACCTTCTATGCGCTCTTCAATCTCGACCCGCAAGGCGACAACGTGGTGTGCGTGTGCCGAGGCACCGCATGCCATACGCGCGGCTCGCGAGATCTGCTTGCCAAGCTGTGCCTCGACCTCGGCCTGAATGACCGTACCAGGGATGATTCCGGCGATGCGGACAAGGTCTCGGTGACGACGAAGGATCGGCGCTTCACAGTCAGAACCGTAGCCTGTTTTGGCCAGTGCGCATTGGCACCGGTAGTTGAAGTGAACCACCACATTCTGAGTCATGTGAGTGAGCGTACGCTGCAGCGCGAAATCAACGTGTTGAGTCTGAGGAAGAAATGAAATCGCGAATCGAGGATATTGCGAGCTTTAATGCAGTGCGCGAATCGGGGCTGGCCAAGCTTATGTCTTCCATTCCGCGCATCACCGTCGGAATGGGCACGTGCGGACGTGGCAACGGAGCCGAAGAGGTATTTCATGCACTGCACGAAGCCATCGAGCGGAGCGGGCAGGACGTAGAGCTTGCGCCCGTGGGCTGTTTTGGAGCTTGCTTTCAGGAGCCGCTTGTCGGTGTTCGAATCCCAGGCGGGCCGCTCGTCATTCTAAGTCGCGTGCGCCCGAACGACGCCGGACGCATCCTCGAAGGAATCTCGACCAAAGTGATGCCGCCGGATCTCATCTTCTGCAAACTCGAAGAGTGGGATCACATCACCGCGCTGCTCAAGTTTGGCCAAGGTTATCCTGAAATACCTCTGTGGAACTCGATCCCTTTTTTCAAAGGCCAGAAGAAAATCGTTTTGCGCAATGCGGGACTGATCAATCCTGAAGACATTGAGGAATACATCGCGGTCGGCGGCTACCAGTCGCTGTACAAGGTTCTCATCGATGGACGTCCGGAATCTGTGGTTGAGCAGATCAAGGCATCGCGCTTGCGCGGACGTGGCGGCGCCGGATTCCTGACTGGAAACAAGTGGGACTTTCTGGCCAAGGCAAAAGCCGATGAGAAGTACATCGTCTGCAATGCAGACGAGGGAGATCCGGGCGCATACATGAACCGCAATGAGATTGAGAGCGATCCTCATTCGGTTCTGGAGGGCATGATCATCGGAGCGTATGCCACTGGTTCTACGCGAGGAATCGTCTACATTCGCGCGGAATACCCGCTGGCAGTGCGCCGGCTAAGCCGTGCCATCGAACAAGCGCGTGAGTATGGTCTGCTGGGAAACGACATTCTCCATCGCGCATTCAGCTTCGACATCCAGCTCGTTCAAGGTGCAGGTGCATTTGTTTGCGGAGAGGAAACCGCTCTGATTGCCTCACTGGAAGGTGGCGCCGGCAGGCCGCGCCCACGTCCGCCGTTTCCCGCGCAGCATGGACTATGGGGCATGCCCACTGACATCAACAATGTCGAAACGTGGTGCAACATTGCGCCGATTGTCAGTCGGGGTGCGGGCTGGTTTGCTGAGACCGGGAGTCAAAAGAGCCCGGGCACGAAAGTATTTTCCCTTGTCGGTAAAGTGCAGAACACCGGACTGGTGGAAATGCCTCTCGGTACGCCGCTAAAGACGTTCATCTACGACATCGGAGAAGGAGCCGCGAGTGGCCGTCGCGTGCTCGCAGTCCAAACCGGAGGACCGTCCGGAGGTTGCATTCCGGCAGAGATGTTTGACACGCCAGTCGATTACGAAAGCCTGGCGCAGATTGGCTCGATCATGGGTTCGGGCGGAATGGTGGTGATGGATGAAGACAATTGCATGGTGGATGTAGCGCGATACTTCATTGAATTCACTCACTCTGAATCGTGCGGAAAGTGCGTTCCCTGCAGAGTCGGGCTCGATCAGGCACTGCGGATTCTGAATGCGATCACCGATGGGCGTGGGACAAAAGAGCATCTCGAGACACTCGATGAGCTTGCACGGATGATCCGCGCGTGCTCTCTATGCGGTCTCGGGCAGTCGGCTCCGAATCCGGTCCTGACAACCCTCCGGCACTTCCGCGACGAATACCAGGACCATATCCTGGCAAGACGGTGCAGGGCTGGCGTGTGCCAGGAGCTTGCCGTATCTCCTTGCGAGAACAGTTGCCCGCTCCGGATGAACATCCCGCGCTTCCTTGAGTTGTTCCAGGAAGGCCGCCTCGAGGACGCATTTGAATCAGTGCTGATGGATAATCCGCTACCCGCTTCCACCGGACGCGTTTGCCAGCATCCTTGCGACAACCGGTGCAGGCGACAGTCATTCGATGAAGTTGTGAATATGCGCGAAGTGCATCGATACATCGCAGACGCAGTTTATTCATCTGACTTATTCAACCCGATGGTGGAGCGCATATTGACGCACAAGCTTCCGTCTTCAGGGCGAAAGATCGCGGTAGCCGGTGCAGGACCGACAGGATTGACGGCCGCATTTTACTTGGCCATGTTAGGCCATGAGGTAACTATCTTCGAAGAGCGCGGCGAAGCTGGGGGCATGCTGCGTTTTGCGATTCCGGAATATCGTCTGCCGAAATCGGTTCTCCATCGCGAACTCGAGTTAATCGAACGCGTCGGAGTAAAGATGGTCTTCAATACAAGGGTGGGGATAGATCTCTCGCTCAATGACCTGGCGAGCCAGTTCGACGCCACGTTTCTCTCCATCGGAACGTGGAAGGAATCGTGGCTTTATCTGCCAGGCACAGAATTGACCGGCGTTTATCCTGCTCTCCCTTTCCTTGAATCGATGGCAAAGAACGAGCAGTTGGCACTGGGCCGACGCGTAGCCATCATTGGTGGAGGCAACGCGGCAATCGATTCGGCGCGAACCGCAAGACGAGCCGGCGCTGAAGTGACAATCCTCTATCGTCGCGAGCGCCGGGACATGCCTGCGATCGATGAAGAGATACAGGCAGCCGAAGAAGAGGGCGTGCGAATCGTGTTTCTTGCCGCGCCTCACCGTATCCTTGGCGATGCAAAGGGGCAGGTGAAAGCGATTGAGATTGTGAAGACCCGTTTGGGCGCTTACGACAACTCAGGACGGCGACGCCCGATTCCCACAGATGAAGTAAAGCGCTTTGAATGCGACACCGTAATTCTGGCCGTTGGAGAGACCTTCGATCTTGATTTCTGCCGGGCATCGGGTCTGGAATTGAAGGAACAAGGAACGATCAAGGTTGACCGATTCACGCTGGAAACCAGTCGATCGGGCTTCTACGCCGGGGGCGACGTGATTACGGGCGCTTCGAATGTCTCCAATGCCATGAGCGGAGGCAAACAGGCTGCTCGAAAGATCGATGAACGCCTGATGGGCGACACGCGATGGGAGCGAATTTTCCCGCAGCTGGAATATGGCCGTAGCAATCCCGGTGAGCCGAGCCTGAGCAAACGTCATGTAGGCGTAAACGCACCGGCTTCCCTGCGCATACGAACGCAGGACGAGGTAGTGTGTACGCTTAGTTCCGCAGAAGCACTGGACGAGAGCCGCCGTTGCTTACGATGCGATCTGCGCGTCGTAGCTGCTGAAAAGTGAGATGTGAAAGGAGCATCCTTGGAAACCATCTCGGCAAGAGTTGACGGAGAGTTGATTACGGCACGGGAAGGTCAGACTGTCCTTGAGGCCGCTCGCGATCACGGAAAATACATTCCGACGCTTTGTTACCTTAAGGGCCTGAGTGCAACTGGCGCATGCCGCGTGTGCATGGTCGAGCTTGCCGGGACCGACCGGCTGCTGCCCGCATGCACCACGCCCGTTCAAGAGGGCATGTCGATCAGGACAACATCGCCCAAGCTCGAGGAATATCGCAAGATCGCTATCGAGTTGCTTCTGATTGAACGCAACCACATCTGCTCGGTCTGCCAATCGAACGGCCGATGTGAGTTGCAGGCGCTCGCACAATCGCTTGAAATCACCCACGTTCGCTATCCGTACAACAACCCGCGTCTTCCCGTTGACATGAGCCATCCCCGCTATATTGTCGATCACAATCGATGCATCCTTTGCACTCGCTGCATTCGTGCCTGCGCGGAGTTGGAAGGTGCCCATGTGTGGGAACTATCCGCGCGTGGCATCTCTTCGCGGCTGGTGAGCGATATGGCGGAAGATTGGGGTAGTGCCAAAAACTGCACCAGTTGCGGGAAATGTGTCCAGGCGTGCCCCACGGGAGCATTGGTTGAGAAGGGATTCGCTCCGACCCACATGGAAAAGAACTGCGAAATGATTGCGCGCATCTCAGCGAGCAGAACCACTCCGCATCACACGTGAGCCAAGATCTATCGGATCCCCGACAAGAACTCTGAGCTCATTTGCTAGCGGTGCCGTCCAAACTTGATCGAAGCAGAGCACAGA
>NZ_JBARMD010000227.1:0-4754 GCF_049802275.1 Occallatibacter sp.
GCGCGTCACCTGAAAGCACGATTTTTGCTCCATTCCTCAAAAATCATTCGAAAGGGTGACGACATTCATCCCCGTACCATCGCATCGTGACTCCAACTCACTCGCAACAGGAGCCTCACTTGAAGAAAACCGTCCTCACCTTCGGCCTCATCGCCGGCGTCATGATCTCCGTGCTTATGGACAGCTCGCTTCTCCTCGCGGACAAGATCGGTTCCGGCCACAGCATGGTTCTGGGCTACACCATGATGGTGGCGTCGTTCCTGCTGATCTATTTCGGCATCCGCAGCTACCGTGACAACACCCTTGGGGGGCAGATCTCCTTCGGCCGCGCCTTCGTCTGCGGAATCCTGATCGCCCTCATTACCACTGTCTGCTACGTTGCCACGTGGGAGGTCCTCTACTTCAACTTCATGCCCCACTTCATGGACAGCTACTTCGCCGCACAGATTCACAAGGTTCAAACCGCCGGACTTGACCCTGCCACTACGGCTGCGAAGGTCGCTGCCATCGAGCACTCTCAGCAGCTCTACCAGAACCCGCTGGTCAACATGGCCTATACCTTCATTGAACCGCTGCCCGTCGGTCTGATCATTACTCTCATCTCCGCTGCCATGCTCCGCCGCAAAGCACCTGCCGAATCGACCGCCGCACGCGCAGCCATGACGACATAGAGCAAAAGGCCGGGGCGTGAGCCCCGACCTTCCGTTTGTGAACTGCCAGCGAAGTTCCCTTAAATTAGGTGTGCAGGCTGCTTGGTTTTGCTTCGTTGTGCGTTTATCCCGTAACGGCTGCGATGCCTACGCCTAGCAAAACGACGATCACCCACCAGCCGAATGCAGCGATATAGCCTGAGGAACGTTTGACGCCTGCGACAATGGCAACGCCGATACCAACCAGAGCGAGACTCCAGATGGTAATGAAGTCGATTGAAGTTGCCAGACTGTAGAGAGCTGCGTTGGTGTCCGCGGGATTGAGGAACGCCCCCAAATTGGTGGGCGCAAAATTCTTAATGTTGAACGATTCCGGCGCGATCCCCGCAAAGAGGACGACAATCCCGAGCAATGTCTTGATGACCGAGGGCAGCATGGCGTACATCCAGACTGTGAATATGCTGCCGAACTGGGCCTTTCCGCCGAACCCGAAGTTGATGGTTCCCCAAAGCACGAGCGCGATTACCGCCCCCATTCCCAACAGGAAGACCGGACCAGCAAGGAAAATGCCCTGGGTGACGGTGGTGGAAATCTTCATTCGTGTTTCGCGCTGCTCGGGAGTAAGCTGCGCCATCTGCTCCTCGCTCTTGGGGTTGAGACGAACCTGGTTGTCGACGATCTGGCGGATGCCGACTTTGGAAGTAGCTGCGCCGTAGAAGGCAAAACCGAGCAGGGCATAAATGACAAACGGCAGCCACCAGCTCTTGTGGCCGCGCTTGATATCGGTAAAGGTCTTGGAAGGTGCGGTGAATGTATCAATAACGCGCTGCCATTGAGTCAGGCCTGGAGTGGCTTCGGCCGCGGGTTGCACTGCCTGATCGTTCATAGTTTGCCTCTCGAAGAACTCGGTTGAAAGTCGGGCATGTTTGGCCGCAAAGGCGGAGGAGTCTTCCGACCGGAGGTTTCCACTCCTGAACACCGACGGCATCCGTAGCAAACGCACGGAGGAATTGCGCTCGCCGGAATTGTAGCGCGTCTGGTGCAGAGATGAAAGAATTTGCGCGGTGGTGGGGATTTGAGTTAGGTGCCGGCTGATTTACCGTTGGTTTGGACTTACGTCGGAGACAGCGTCGGCACCCAGCGAACCTGATTCAGGCCGGGCTGGGCCTTTGATGATTTGGGGAGATCTGTGCGTCTGTGCCCCTGCGGCATAGCTCTTGTATACGGTGATGTGGAAGCAGCGCTGGTGGAATTCTTCCTCGACGTCAATCACGCCTGCGTTCTGGTATCCGAAAAGCTGGGTGCGCATCCACTGCATCTCGCTTCGCGAAAGGCCGGATTTGGCGATGTCAATCGTGGCGCCGGTGAGGTGCGGGCTCACGACATCGCCCTCGGCGTCCGCAGCGTTGTGATTGATTCGCATCAGGCGCTTCTGATACTCGACCGTCCGCACGGCAGAGCTGACCACGATCGGAGTATGGAACCGCGCCTGGTAGGCATGCGCAAGGTTGGTCAAAAACTCGGCGGTCCAGGGACGGCAATAACGACGATTCTCAGGCAGATCCGCGTTGACAGAGAGTGCTGACGACTCGGGCACACGTACCAGCAATCCGCGAGAGATGCGGTCCTCCAGGTCGGCGTCGTCTTCAATCCGCTCGAGTGCCTCATCTTCTGAACGCTCGTTCTGGCGGACCAGCGAATCGTGGGTACCGCGAAGCGTATAGCTCGATACTCTGCCGGTAAACATGGGCGGGCGAGTAAGCTCGGCGACCTGACCCGAGGCAACTGTAAGGGGCTGCGTGCCTTCGCGTGGAGCCGAGAGCGGGTTGCTGCCCGCGGCCATCGCAGCTCGATCGGTGCGGGGGGACGGTAGGGTATCGGTTTCGCCAGGCGTATCGCTGCCGCCTGCTGCCGACGACACATCGGCGTGCGGTTGGGACGAGTCTGGTTCAGAGGCCGGACCAACTGCCGGCGCTGCGCTCAGTTGATCGGATTGGATCCGAGAAGGGGGGACGGGAACGGTGGCCAGCGGCACGAAATGTCCGCGGGAAGAATAGTTGTTGTAGCGAGTACGCCGAAGCGTCGCCGAATGGCGCGTGGAAGTGACGCGATGACTGGAGGAAGATGCATAACGCGTGCCGCGGCGAGCGGTGGTATGCGACCTATTCGTTGCGGACACTTTGGCGGACTTCCGGGGTACTATTCGTGAAGAATGCGAGGCCGGGTGCAAAGACGGATTTGCACGATGCACCGTGGCCTTCCCAACGGAAGCATGCGCAGGCTTTCGCACGGCGTTGATACGCGCGGCACCGGCGGATGTTGAAACCAACAGCGCCAGCAAAAAGACCAAAAAAGAGGTGCGCACGATGAAGGGTGCGCGGAGAATCCAGAGCATCCTTAGTGTAAGACGCAGCCAGGCGAAATTGGAGTGCCGAGGGTGGTTCAGATTTGTCTGATAAGTCGCGTAGCTGGATAACTGATTTGCCGGAGACCGTTGAAAAAATGGCGGAAACCAGCACATGGTCTTTTCAGATGCGGCTTCCCGCGTGCGGGTTATTGTCGCGGCTGGACTTGACCGCATTCTTTCGGCGCGCGGAGATGGCTTTGGCGAGAAAGAGACGCTGATTGCATTGGGGTTATTAGTCAACCATCATGGGAATCAAGTGAGCGCGGATGGCGAAGAAGTGACAAAGCGTGCGACAGCAGCAACGAAGCTGATGGAATCGGCGGGGAAGCCCCGAGTGGATGTGGGAGCCGGCTGCTCGTTACGTGAGCTGGATCTGGAATCGGCAGACCTGACCGCCGCGACGTGGTGATTCCAGAACTTTCACGGTGGCGGGTTTTCCTGAAACCGCCTCAAAGAGGGCCTGGTTGTTTGCCGCTGAACATTCGCAGTAGGGGTCGTTCGGTGTGGGTGAACGCTGGGGACTCCAGCCACAGACGCATTTGCTGACTGGATACACGAGCGCGACCTGGTTGGCGGTGCGGGTGCAGTTTGCCGGGCCTACGATTTTTCCCATCAACTCGACGAGTTTATCGACATCGCCGTGACTGTTCGCAATTAAATCCTGCCGAAAAGTGAGGGCGCGACAGCAGGCGTGGCCTCGCTGCTGCATCAGCTTGATCAGCGCAGCCTGGTCGAGCGTTGACTCTTCCTTCGCAATGAAATCTGACAGAAACTGGCGAACGGCACTGGAATCGGCTGAACATGAGGGCGTGCCGCAATGGCCAGTGTCGGCTTTCGCGGCGATGGTGAGGATAGGGAGGGTTACTGTAGTAGCGGCGAGAGATTTCAAGATGGCTCTTCGATCCATGATGGGATCCTTTCGTGAAGAGCGTGTTCAACCGGCAGCGCGAACGAGTTCAATTCAATGGACTGAAATGAGTGCGTGTGAATACGTTCTTCGATTATGCATCGTGAGAATTGAAACGAGATTAACGCTGTGGAAGCCGTATGTCGTGGAAATTGGTTTGAGAGGGCTTGGGAGTGATTCAGGTGGGACGACACTCAGAATCTGCGGGTGAATCATCATCATCCCGCCTATTCGAGGGCGTAGAGGTTTCCGTCGGCGCTTCCTATGTAGATGGCGCTCCCGGAAATTACCGGCGAAGACAGAAATGTACCTAAGGTGTGAGTCTTGGTGACGCCGATAATCATGTCATCGTAAAAGTTGGATTGAAAGACTCCTTCGTAGTTTGGGCTGCCATCGGGTTTGGAGAGCGCGGCGAGGTTCTGACGAGAGGCTTCTGTCTCGAAGACCCATGCGGGCTTGAACGAAGCAAGATCGACGGCGATCAGTTTGCCATCCTGTCCGGCAACGTAGAGTGTGGTGCCGGCGATGGATGGCGAAGAGAAGATAGGCCAGTGGAACAACTTGAGCGAATCGATGGGCATTCCGGTCTTTGCGTCGAGGACGTGCAGGAGGGCCGTATCGGACGTGGCGAAGTAGAGCTTGCCTGCCTGCACAACCGGTGAAACGATGACCCACGATCCTTTGTTGTTGAAAGCCCACAGTTTTTTGCCGGTCGCTGCATCGAGGGCGTAGAGATTCGAATCACGGCAACCGAAGTAGACGACGCCGTCCGCCACTGTGGCGGAAGACT
>NZ_JBARMD010000228.1:0-2091 GCF_049802275.1 Occallatibacter sp.
GTCGAGCGCCCGCTATTCTGGGGGAGCCGATCGGGCGGGGCTGGGTATCAAGCCGGAAGGTCAAGACGTTTGAAGACGCCGTGATTTTTGTGCTTGATATCGAGCGTTGCCTCAAGAAGCTGGGTTCGCTGGACTGCACGCTTTTGAGCCGTGTTGCTCTGCAGGAATACACGCATGCAGAAACCGCGGACATCCTCGGCGTGAGCGTGCGCGCGGTCTCCTATAAATACCCTCTGGCGTTGGATCGACTGACGGAACTGCTGTTGCAATCGGGGCTGCTGATTCTTCCGCCTTCATAATTCGCAGGGGCCGCTGGGTCAAGAAGGGGAGCGCCGGTTGGCGTTCCCCTTCTTGACGTGAAGCTACATATGCGAGGAAGGCCTGTACTGTTGTTCAAGAAGTAACTGTCGAATAGATCACTGTCGTTAGCTAATAATATGTCCGGTGTTTATAGCAAGTGAAGTGTCCGCTTTTCGGGCGGTGAGGATGGAGCCATGCGCGAGAGCATGGCGATCTATCCGATCACCGCGATGGAGCGGGCGATGAAGTTACAGGAAGTGTTGTTGCGAGCCACAACGGGCAAGATCAAGTGGTGGCAGGCGGCGGAGTTGATCGGCATCAGCGAGCGGCAGATGCGTCGGTGGCGGAAGCGGCTGGATGAGCAAGGCCCGCAGGGATTGCTGGACCGGCGACAGCGCAAGCCAAGCAGTCGTCGGGTGCCGAAGGTGCAGGCCGAAGAGGTTCTGAGCTTATATCGGGACAAGTACTTCGATCTGAACGTACGTCACTTCCATGAGAAGCTCGGCGAAGAACACCAGATCGGGTTGAGTTATACGTGGGTGAAGCAGACCCTGCAAGCAGCGGGCCTGGTGAAGCGCAAGGCCAGGCGTGGCGTGCACCGCAAGCGGCGTGAGCGGCGTCCTCTGCCGGGGATGATGCTGCACATCGATGGCAGCGAACACCATTGGTTTCAGGATGAGCGTAAGCATGACCTGATCGTGATCCTCGACGATGCCACCAGCGATATCTATTACGCGCAACTGGCGCCGGAGGAATCGACCTTCACGGTGATGGCCGGGCTACGGGCAGTGATTGAACAGAGGGGATTGTTCTGTTCGCTCTATTCCGACCGCGGAGCCCATTTCTGGTATACGCCGAAGAGCGGCGGCAAGGTTGATTATGAGCGCCCTACGCAGGTGGGCCGTGCCATGAAGGAACTGGGCGTGCATATGATTCCGTCTTACTCTCCGCAGGCGCGGGGTCGCTCGGAACGCAGCTTCTCCACATGGCAGGGACGGCTGCCGCAGGAGTTGCGGTTGCGCGGGATCGGAACACTGGAAGCGGCCAACCAGTTTCTAAACGAGCACTACATCGCCGAGTTCAACCGGCGTTTTGCGGTTCCCGCAGCTGAGCGCGGCACAGCATTCATGCCCTGCCGGAACAGGAACCTGGAGTTGGTCTTTACACAACGCTACGAGCGCACCGTCGATCGTGACAACACTGTCCGTTTTCACAACCTGGTGATGCAGCTCGAACTTGCCCACTGGCGTCATACCCTGGCCGGATGCAAGGCAATCATCCATCAGCACATGGACATGACACTGACCCTGATGATCGCAGGACATCGCATCGGACACTACAGTGCAGAAGGAAAGCTCCTGACGCCGCTGAGCAAAAAACAAATCAAGGCCGTGGAAAAGACGTTGGGAGGAAAAGTTCCTTTCCCTCCCAACTTGCAAATCCCGCACAATACGCGGGATTCGCACTTTCCCACCGCCTCTACGGCTACTAATTTATGAAACCGGACATTTCACTTGCTACGAAAAGCGGACATTTCTACTTGCTAACGACACTATCGTGTCCCCAAATCAGATTGACGTCGAGGCGGTCGGAGCGCTAAAGAATGCGCGTAATCTGATGCGTGTCATAAATTGCAATGTAGAGTGAACCATGCGCCAGCTTGTCTATAGCGTAGCCACCAGCCTCGACGGTTTCATCGCCGGTCCAAGGGGTGAATTCGACTGGATCATCCAGGACCCGACCATGAACTTCGGCGAAATGTTTCGCCAATTCGGCACCGCTGTGATGGGG
>NZ_JBARMD010000229.1:0-4517 GCF_049802275.1 Occallatibacter sp.
CCTTGCGATGCGCTTGTTACGCGGTCAACATACTTGCGAAACACACCGGCGGGCCAGCGTAACGCGGGCGGTTTGAAATCCTTGAGCCGCTTTGCCATTTCTTCTGCGCTGATTTCAACGTTCAGCGTGCGGTTCTTGATATCGAATGCGATGATGTCGCCCTCGCGCACCGCGGCGATCGGACCGCCCACGAATGCTTCCGGAGCAACGTGTCCCGCCGTAAATCCGCGCGTTGCTCCGCTGAATCGGCCGTCGGTGAGCAGTGCGACGGTATGGGTCAGGTCAGGATGCCCGCTCACTGCCGCCGTTACCTGCAGCATCTCGCGCATACCCGGCCCGCCCTTCGGCCCTTCGTAGCGAATCACCAGAACATCGCCCGGCTTGATCTGGTCGCCTTGCACCGCGGCAAAACATTCTTCCTCAGAATCAAACACCCGCGCCGGCCCGCGATGCTCATAGCGATCGGCAGCTGCAATCTTCATCACGCAGCCTTCCGGCGCGAGATTGCCTTTAAGGATGACGAGGCCGCCTGTCGGCTTGATGGGCTGCTCGAAGGTTTTGATTACAACCTGTCCGGTAGTCTCCACGGCCAGCGCTGCTTCCTCGGCAAGCGTGCGGCCGCTGATGGTCAGCGTCGAGCCATCGGCGTGGCCCGCATCGATGAGGCGCTTGGCCAGCAGGCGTGAACCACCGGCGGCCTGGAAGTGCGATGCCATGTACTTGCCCGCCGGAACCAGGTCACAGATAAATGGCGTCTTCTTTGAAATCGCATCGAAGTCGTCGATTGAAAGCTCGATGCCCATCTCGCGCGCGATCGCCAGCAGATGCAGAACAGCGTTGGTTGAACCACCGCTTGCGGCCACACTGGCAATCGTGTTCATAATCGATGTTTTGTTGATGATCTGCGAGGGACGCCGATTGGCACGGACCGCTTCCATCAGCATGCGCCCGGCTTCGCGTGTCGCCGCGTGCTTATCTTTGTCAGTGGCGGGAACGCCGGATAGCTGCATGGGAGAAATGCCCAGCATCTCGCCGCTCATGGCCATGGTGTTTGCGGTGAACTGTCCACCGCACGCCCCGGCACCGGGGCAGGCATTGGCTTCCAGCGCTTCGAGCCCGGCGTCATCAATTTTGCCAGCAGCATACGCGCCGATTCCTTCAAAGACATTTTGAATCGTGATGTCGATCTTCTCGCCGTTGGGGCCGTTTAGTTTTCCAGGAGCAATAGACCCGCCGTAGAGCATCATGCCGGGAATATCGAGCCGGCAGAGGGCCATGATGATGCCCGGCATGTTCTTGTCGCATCCGCCGATGCCGACGAGGCCGTCGAAAAGATTACCGCGAGCGACCAGTTCGATGGAGTCGGCGATCACTTCGCGCGAGACCAGCGACGCTTTCATACCCTGCGTGCCCATCGTGATGCCGTCGGAGATGGTGATGGTGTTGAACTCCATCGGCGTGCCGCCGGCTTCACGAATGCCTTCTTTGAGAGCCTCGGCTACTTCGTGCAGGTGGACGTTGCAGGTGCCGATCTCGGTCCACGTATTCGCTATGCCGATGATCGGCTTGTGCAGATCGTCTTTTACAAATCCAGACCCCCGTAAATAGGAGCGCGCAGCCGCGCGGCTCGGGCCCTCAGTCAACGGAATACTCTGTCGCTTGCCTTCGATGGTCATTTGGCTCTTCGCTTCGGTCTGAGTTAGCTGTTAGCTTCTAGCTGCTAGCTTTTAGCTGGTTCGTGCTGCAGTGAAAGTGTTTGTCCTAAATCAGCGGTTTCTGGCTCTAAAACGAAATGCAGTTCGCGGTAACAATCATCAGCTAGCGGCTAGAAGCTAGTAGCTAGCAGCTCATTTCGCCTTCAGCCAACCTGCTTTGTCGTGCTCCGCTTCGTACCTGTTCAGTTCCGCTTCGTGCCGCAGGGTCAGGCCAATGTCGTCGAGTCCTTCAATGAGACAGAATTTGCGGAATGGATCTACTTCAAATGTTGCTTTGAATCCGCGATCGTCTGTGACCGTCTGGTTTTCGAGTGAAACCGTAAGCTTGTAATTCGGAATGTTCTTCGCGTTGTGGAGAAGCGTAGCAACCTCTTCCTCAGTCAGCCGCGCCAGCACGATTCCGTTTTTGCCGGCGTTGGAAAAAAAGATGTCGGCGAACGTCGGTGCAATCACCACGCGGAATCCATAATCGCTCAGAGCCCATGCAGCGTGCTCGCGGCTCGATCCGCAGGCGAAGTTTTTACCTGCGATGAGAATCTGCGCGCCCTTGTAGCGCGGATCGTTGAGCGGAAAGTTCGGATCGGGATCGCCGGACGCGGTCCGCCGCCAGTCGAAGAAAAGGAAATCTCCGTAGCCGGTGCGCTCGATGCGCTTTAGAAACTGCTTGGGAATGATCTGGTCGGTATCGACGTTGGTGCGGTCGAGAGGGGCGGCCAGTGCGGTCAGTGTCTTGAACGGTTCCATCAGGCCTTTACCTCCTCGCGGGCAGATTCATGAATTGGCCAATTGCGAATGTCGACGAAGTGTCCGGCGATCGCCGCTGCGGCTGCCATCTCCGGCGATACAAGGTGGGTGCGTCCGCCGCGTCCCTGGCGGCCTTCAAAGTTTCGGTTGCTCGTGGAAGCGCAGCGCTCGCCGGGCGAGAGAATGTCAGGATTCATGCCGAGGCACATCGAGCATCCCGGCTCGCGCCAGTCGAAGCCGGCTTCCTTGAAAATCTGATCCAGGCCTTCCTTTTCGGCCTGCGCCTTCACTTGCTGCGATCCGGGCACCACCATCGCGCTTACGTGCGTGGAGACTTTGTACCCAGCCGCGATACGCGCTGCTGCGCGCAGGTCTTCGATGCGCGAATTGGTGCACGACCCGATGAAGACGCGATTGATTTCAACGTCGGCAAGCGGAGTTCCCGGCTTCAATGCCATGTATTCGAGCGCCCGCTCCAGTCCCTTCCGCTCCTGCTCGTCTTTTGTCGTGGCCGGGTCTGGAACCGACGCTGTAATGGGCGCGACCATGCCGGGGCTTGTTCCCCAACTCACGTACGGGACAAGCGTGGCCGCATCAATTACCAGTTCGCGGTCGAACTTGGCGCCGGGATCGCTGGGTAGTTTGCTCCACTCCGTTACCGCCGCGTCCCACGCTGCGCCCTTGGGCGAGAAGCGGCGGCCTTCAAGATACGCAAATGTTGTTTCGTCTGGGGCTATCATGCCCGCGCGCGCGCCAGCTTCGATGCTCATATTGCAGATCGTCATGCGGCCTTCCATCGAAAGCGCGCGAATGGCAGAACCGGCGTATTCGATCACGCAACCCGTCGCGCCATCGGTACCGATTTTGCCGATGATGGCGAGAATAATGTCTTTAGCAGTGACGCCTCGCGGCAATTCACCTTCGACGGCGATGCGAAAGGTCTTCGGTTTCGATTGCGGCAGCGTTTGGGTGGCCAGCACGTGCTCCACTTCGCTGGTGCCAATGCCGAAAGCCAGCGCGCCGAATGCTCCGTGAGTCGAAGTGTGCGAGTCGCCGCAGACGATGGTCATTCCAGGTTTCGTGATTCCGAGCTCCGGCCCGATAACGTGCACGATGCCTTGCTCGCGGCTGTTGACGTCGTAGAGTTCGACGCCGAAGTCCGCGCAATTCTTACGCAGCGCTTCAATCTGCGTGGCGGCGATCTGGTCGACGATGTGGAGGCGGCCTTCGATCGTTGTCGGCACGTTGTGATCTACGGTGGCGATGCAGCGATCCGGGCGGCGGACCTTGCGGCCGGCGAGGCGGAGTCCTTCGAACGCCTGCGGGGAAGTGACCTCGTGCAGCAATTGCAGATCGATGTAGATCAGCGTCGGCTCGCCCTTCGGCTCAGCCACCACATGCTGTTCCCAGACTTTCTCGAATAGTGTTTTTGGTGCGGTGCTCATGAAGCTCCCTATTTAGCTGCTAGCCACTAGCTTCTAGCTGCTAGCTTTGTCCTTGCTCTTTGTCGAGACATCAACTTCTTGTTACATCAAGCGTCCAACTGAAGCCATTTGCTCTGGCGTGACAAGCTAGCGGCTAGGAGCTAGCATCTGTTGTTTCACCGTCTCCCGCACCTTTGCGCCCATTTCTTTCGTCGACAGCACTCGGAATGCCTGCGCGTTCCCGCGCGCCAGGTCCGGCGTTCGGAAGCCCTGTTCAAGCACCTTTCGGACAGATGATTCGATCGCGGATGCTTCGGCTTCAAGGCCGCAGGAGTGACGCAAAATCAGCGCACCCGTGAGAATCGCGCCCAGCGGATTTGCGAGGCCCTTGCCGGCGATGTCCGGCGCCGAACCGTGGACCGGCTCATATAAATTGACCTTGCCGCCGATGGTTGCAGAGGGCAGCATGCCGAGCGATCCGGTAATCACTGCGGATTCGTCGCTGAGAATGTCGCCAAAGAGATTCTCCGTTAGTACGACATCGTAGTTGCGCGGCTGATTCATCAGGTGCATGGACATCGCGTCGACGTACTGGTGCTCGACTGTCACGCCGGGAAACTCGGCGGCCACTTCG
>NZ_JBARMD010000230.1:0-11131 GCF_049802275.1 Occallatibacter sp.
GCTCGCCCGCATAGGGCTCCACCACCCGGTCTTTCGGCGGACCTGGAGGATGCGCCCCGCACTCGCATGTGCTCTTGCTCGGTGCTGCTTCCTGTCCCGACAAACCCGCCGTTGTGCCGGCGGCCAACGCATACGCCGCCAGCATCAACCATGCCTTACTCATTGCACTGCTCCTTACTTGGCCGTCTTTTCCGTGCGGAACATCGCGATCGCCTCGATCTCAATCAGCAGTTCCGGCCGGCACAGGTGCGCCTGAATCCCAGTCGACGCGGGAAGCGGATCGAGCCCCTGCGCCTTGAAAAATGTAGTGCGCTCTTCGTTGAACGCGTCGTAGTCACGATCGATGTCGCGCAGGTAGCAACTGGTGCGCACGATGTCGTGCCACGTGCAACCTTCGCTTTCCAGCAGACCGGTGATGTTGTCCAGCGTCCGCTTCATCTGCGCCCGAAAATCGCCGATGTGTACGCTCACGCCGTTCTCATCAATCGATGCAGTGCCCGAAATCAACAATATGGTCAATCCGTTCAAGTCGATGCGCATGCCACGGGAAAACGAACTTGGCTTCTCGTATGCATATGCTTCGTTGAGCACCCCATGATTAGTCATGGCGCGCTTTTGAATTGGTGCGTGTGCGATGGTCTCCAGAATCTCTGATAAAGCAATCATTTTTCTATCGCTCCTTATGTCCTTATGGCTGATGAATCCCGTGGCTTAAACCCTTGGCAGTGGCAACCCAGATGTCGTTGCCCTGAAAATCAATTCCTAAAACATAGTTGTGCGCCGGCGCGGTACTCACAGCGACAGACGAAACCTCCCCTTTTGCATCGCGCACCGTCATCTCCGGCTTCCCTGTAGTAAGAGACGGACGGTAGACAGCCCAGTTGACGCCGTCGTAGTAGGCCAGCCCCTTATCGGTGCCAAACCATGCACGCTTTGCGTCCACGCCTTTTACGAAATTTGTAAAGTTCGAGGGAAGCCCGCTGTCTTTGGTCAAAAAGTTGTGCCAGTAGCGGCCGTCGTACCGGCTGTCGCCAAAGTACGTGGCCACCCAAAGAATATTATCCACATAACTGAGCGATGTCGTAATTTCGTGGATTAACCCCTGATCCTTGAACAGCACCATCTCCGTCTCGCCGTCGGGGTCTTCGTACTTGTCCCAGATCTTCTTCTGCTGGTCGTACTCCAGCACGCCGCTTCCCCACACTGCGTAATACACCTTGGTTGGTGTCGCCGCAACTCCGTATACCCAGATCTCGATCATCGGCGTATTGCGTTCGTTGTAGAGCGACCACTCTCCCGTGTGCAAATCGAGCTTGCAGCCGCCCGCGGCCGTCGCCACCCACACGTTCTCGCCCTCCACGGACACGCCATACACCACGTCATTGCTCAATCCCGAATTCAGCTGTGTATACGTATCAATGCGGCCACCGGATATCCGACTCAACCCACCCATCGTTCCCGCCCAGACATCTCCCGTACGCTTGTCCAGCGCCAGCGAGAGCACCGCGCGATGCGCCAGCCCATCCTTGGTTGTAAATGTCCTCCACTGGTGATTCTCGTAAAGCCCGAGCCCGTTTTCGGTCCCTGCCCAGATCCGATCCCCGTCCACCAGCACGCTGAACACGTGATCGTCAGGCAGTCCGTTCGCGGTTGTGAAATTCTCAAACCGGAAGCGCGGCATCGCAGGAAGCGAGGCTTTTGCAACCGAGGTCGTGGTCTTGTGGACACTCGGAGTTGCTGATTTTGTCTGAGCCTCAGTTCCGGCCGGCGCAGCCACCAGCATCACCGTCATGGCGATTGTCAGAAGTACTTTCATCGCGTCCTCAGGTAGTCGATCAGATCGTTGAGTTCATCTTTAGTCAGGTCGTTGGTTCGGCCGTGTTTATCCTGCAGATTGAAAACCGTCCAGATTTGCTCCAGCGTGGCGGCTGATCCGTCATGCAGATACGGCGCCGTTATGGCAATGTTGGTCAACTGCGGTGTATCCAGCAGCCCTGAGTTGTCGGTCGCCTTCTTCGTGCCCACATCGAAGGACTTTTGATTCGTCCCCTTCAGCCCGCTATGGCAATACACACAGCGATTCGTCTCCGGAATCGAGTTGCCAAACTTGTCCGACTCGCGCACGAAGAGCGCGCGCCCTCGCTCCTGAGACGCTGTCAATTCCCCACTCCCCTGCAGCCAGCGATTCGGACGTGGCGGCAGATCGCGCACATACACCACCAGGTCTGTCAGCGTCAGATCGTCATAATTCTCGGCACGCCAGAAATATTTCTCCGTACGAGGTCCGCACTCCGTCGGCAGATTCGGGTTCCCACCATTCCACTTGAATGGCTCCGTATCTTTCACCGCTTCAATAGGACGATTGTCGACGATGTCGCGTCCAAACCCATCAGGCTCCAAGTCCCACTGCAGCCCATCGAAGGTTGAATCGATGTGGCAGTTCGCGCATCCGATCTGTCCCTGAAACGAGTATCGCGACGTATAAAAAGTCTGCTCGCCGTGACGTAAAACCGACATCTGCTTCGGTCCCGCGAGCGCAATTGTCGACACCACGCGATCGGTTTTCGTATCGACCACGCTGATCGTGTCTTCGAGTCGATTCGCAACCAGCAGTTTCGTGCCATCTTTCGTCAACATCACGCCCCGCGGATCGTGGCCCACTGCAATCCGCCCCACCACATAATTCGCGCTCGCCGATAAATCCTGCGCACTGGTTCCCGGATGCGTGCGAACGTACCGCATCAAGCGCGGAATATCAACGACCGTAACCATCTCCGATCCGCCGCAAGTGATAAACATGCGCGTCTTATCTGGTGTGATCGCAATCCCGAACGGCCGCACTGCGTAAAGTTCCAACTCATCCAGCGGGATTTCAACCGGCTTGCCCACGTCCGCGCCAAACAGAGTCAACGTATCTGCAAATGCTCCGCCATGCTCCAGGTGCGCAAGCGGTACCAGGTTCTTCGGGTGCAAGGTGGAAGCAACGCCGAGCCGCCCATCCGCAGAGAACGCCACATGAAAACCATGCGCGACATAAGGCAACGCAATCCTGTCCACCACCACCGCGCGCGCCGCGTCAATAACCGTGATCTCCGAGTCCGGTGCAGTCCGGTGCGGCGTCGGGTTCGGATACACATGCGTTACATACAACTTGCTACCATCCGGGGAGGCAGTGATGTAGCTTGCCCCGCGCCCTGCCGCAAGTCTCTTCTCTTCAGCCCCGGTCCGCGCATCCAGCACCGCAACGTCATTTGAAATGCGATTCGCGACGAACAGGTGCTTGTCTTCGCGATCCTCCACAACGCTCGACGGTTCCGACCCTACCGCCCATGTCGCCGCTACCTCGAGAGACTTTGTATCTATCACTGAGACTGTGTCATCCCACGAGTTCGCGACGAATAGCCGATCGCCCTTCGGCGAAAGCGAAAACCCGCGCGGCACGCGACCGACTGCAATGTTCTTTACAGGCTCGTAGCTCTTCGCATTCAGCACCCGAACCTGCCCACTCTCCTGGCACAGCACGTAAAGCAGCGATCCATCGGACGACAACAACATCTCTATCGGCGACGCATACTCCAGCCGTTCACCAGTTCGTCCGGTCGCCACTGAAGCGTCAGCGGTCCGCCCGCTCCAGGCGCATAGAGCGAGCGTCGTCGCACACACTGCAGCGAGTGCGCTCATCGCTCCCGCCGCGTTGCGCCTGCGACAATTCACTTCGGCTCCTCTACGATCAGCACTTGATCCACGCCCTGCTTCTCCAGCCACTGCTCGCGCCCGCTCGGCCACTTCACAACAATCTTGTCAATAGCCGCAACCGAACCCAGTCCGAAATGCATCCGTCCATCATCCTGCGACAAATACCCCGACTCGGCGACGCGCTCAGCAGTCCATCTCTTCCCGCCTGCGTACACCTCCACGCGCGCACCAATGCCATCACGGTTGCTCTTCGTTCCCGCCAATTTGATTGCAATCCAATGACCAGTATTCGCAGAGATGTTGTGGACCAACTTACCCTTGGCGCCGAGGTTTACCAGGAACGCATCGACTTTGCCGTCATTGTCGTAATCCGCAAAGCACGCGCCGCGCGCCACCGTGCGCTCATTTAGAACTGCGCCCCCAGTCTCCGAAACGTCCGAGAAGCGCCCGTCGCCGAGCCCCTGAAACAGTGTGTGCTCCTGCGGAATCAGGTGGATCAGCCCGCCGTGAAAGATCAGAATGTCGGGGTAGCCATCGTTGTCAAAGTCGTAGACACCGGATCCCCAGCTCACATACTGCGCATTCGTCTGCGAAACGCCGTTCGACGCGCCGATATCTTCAAATCCCTGCTTGCCGTTGTTCTTCAGTAGCCGGTTATAGCGCCCGTCCGTCACCCAAAGGTCCAGCACGCCACGCCCTTCAAGATCCGTAAACATGGGGCCCATCGAAGAAGTTGATTCGCCATTCTGCCCGAATGCTGTTCCCATGTCGTTCGCAACTTCTTCAAACGTCCCATCATGCTTGTTGCGGAACATGAAGTTCTCAGTTCGATCGTTGGCAACGTAGATGTCGTCCCAGCCATCATTGTCGAAGTCCGCCGCCGTCACACCCATCGTGCGGCCGACAAACGCACCGATCCCCGACTTCTCCGAAACATCCGTAAACGTCCCGTTGCAGTTGTTGTGGAACAGCTTGTTCGTCTCGCCCTCATAGTCGAGCGGCCCCGGATAGTTGTCCGCCGCATAGAACGCGCGATACTTGGGATCGAACTTCACATACCGGCCAACAAACAGATCGACGCATCCATCCTTGTCGTAATCCAACCAGGTCGAGCTGATCGCCCACCCGTCCACCTTGATGCCGCTCTTCGCAGTGACATCCGTAAAGTGTCCGTTGCCATCGTTGTGATAAAGAATCGTTTTCCCATATCCGGTCACCAGCAGGTCGACAAACCCATCATTGTCGTAGTCCGCCGCCGTCACCGCTACCGCATACATGTCCGGATCAAGCCCTGCCTGCTCGGTCACATCCGTGAAATGTCCGTTGCCATCATTCCGATAAAGGTGGTTGTGCGGCGGCGGTACCGGCTTGTCTTTCAGAGGATAGGGATGCATCGAATCGTCGAGGGGCCTTCCATTCACCACGTAGAGCGACGGCCGACCCGAGTTGTTGTAGTCAATCCAGACGCACCCGGCGCCCGTTCCCTCCAGCAGTGAACCAAGCTGGGCCGAACCAAAGCTGTGCGTGAAATTAATTCCAGCCTTCGCACTCGCATCTTCAAAACGAATCGTCGACTTCGCGCCAGCACTCGTTCGCGAATCTGGCACCGCCGAGGAGGCCGGAGGCGTGCCAGCCGTCTGCGCCACTGCAATCGAGGCCGTACTCAACAAAAAAAGAAAAATGCGGTATGACATTTCAGTTGCCTCCGCGCTGCAAGGTCTGCGCCGATCCGGTCAAATCCATGGGCGTCGTGGTATGCAGCAGAACCTCGGGCACGCGATTCTCTGCCGCATGCTCCGGCCCTGCATGGCACCCTACACAAATTCTCTGCTCCCCGCGCCGTATCCAAAGCCAGCCATGCTCCTGCCGCAAAACCGCCCCCTTCGCATCCAGCAGCACAAACCGAATCGCCCGATCCGCCGGCGCTTTCACAAAAAACGACCCGTCAGCTTCAACAGGAGCCGCGCCGATTGCAACCGCATGCCCGTCCGCATCCTGGGTCTCGAGCCGCACTGATACAGGCACGCCCTTCAGCGCGCCATCCCGAGAAATGCGCGCATCCAGGGCCAGCAAATTCGCATAATCCCAGTCATGTAGAGCCGAAGGATGGCGCCTCGGCCGCTCGTGCGCAGCCACGATTACGGGCTCGATCAGGTTTTCTCCAGGGCGGCTCAGCAGAGCCTGCATCGCCACTGCGCCTGGTCTCCAGAGCTTTAGGGCAAATTTCGCATTCGCTGAATCGCGCGTACTCACCAGCCACTCGCCCGAAGCGGTCTCCGCAATCGCACCTGCATAATTCCCGCGCGGAGCCGCCACCCGTTCTTCGTGCGCCAGCGGCGAAGTGAACCGTGCCAGCGACGCACCGTGCGTAAACACCACATCGCCAGACTTCAGTTGCCTTCCACCCCACCGTGCACCGGCGACATCCACGGGATGATCGCAGCGATACGATTCAACGCCGGACCCGTCCGAGTACACCAGGAACATCTCCGGCGTCGCACCCTCACCGAGCGGAAATCCCGTTTCAAACAAAATCCGCCCGTCTGCCAACACATCCACGGGCACTGCGTTCGCGCCCATGTACGTCAGCGGAAAACTTGCCCGCGCGCCCGTGCCCTCAATCTCTTCAAGCGCCTTCGACTCCATCAACCGCGCCGACTGCAATTGAAATCCTTGCGGCGTTCGCAGCGCATACACCAGGCGCCACCCCGGCAGATATAGTGGCCGAATCGCATCGGCCGAGCCCGATGTAACTTGCCGTACCTTGCGATCCGCCAGCGTCAATTCCCATATCTGCCACGAATCTCCGGCAGCCTTCCTCCCCGCAAACAAAACACGCCTGCCATCGAACGACACGCTCGCATCCGCGCTCGAAGCAAAATCGGCAACCAGCGGCTCAGCGTTGCCCTCATGCATCAGCAGCAATTGCGCGCCTTTCGGAAAACGCTCGCCACCACGCAATGCCGCCAGCGGCTCGTACACTGGCGCAGCCGTCACAATCACGTCGGACCCGATCGATTGTGAGATAGGAGGTGCAAACCCACACGTCACCATCAGCAACATGCCGCAGATCGCCGCCCCACATGCTCTGAAGCCAACTCTCATCCAACCGTCTCCAGAGCCTGGGTAGCCACCATCGTTCCGCGCAACGCAATATAAGGTTTGAGCGATGCCATCATCTGGTCAAACTCGGCAAAGTTCAGCGACTGCTCGCCATCGCTCCACGCCTTCTCCGGGTTCGGATGAACTTCCACGATCAGTCCATCTGCGCCAGCTGCCACTCCAATCCGCGCCAGCGCCGGAACAAGATCCCTGTGGCCGCATGCATGGCTCGGATCAGCAATCACCGGCAAATGCGAAATCTGCTTCAGCAGCGCAATCGCAGCTACATCGAACGTGTTGCGCAGCGTTGCATCAAACGTGCGAATTCCGCGTTCGCACAAAATCACATTGGGATTGCCGTTCTCCAGCACAATCTGCGCAGATTTCAGCAGATCGCCCACCGTCGCCATCATTCCGCGCTTCAGCAGAATCGGCCTTTGCGATTTTGCCGCAGCCTCAAGCAGCGTGTAGTTTTCCATGCTGCGCGAGCCAATCTGCAGAATGTCCGCGTATTCGGCCACCAGCGGAACATCGTCTTCGCTCATCACCTCAGTGACTATCGCAAGACCGGTCTCTGCGCGCGCCTGCGCCAGCATCTTGAGCCCGGCAAGGCCATGCCCTTGAAATGCATAAGGAGAGCTGCGCGGCTTGAAGGCGCCGCCACGGAGAATCCGCGCGCCACCACGACGCACATGATGAGCTGTGGAGAGAAGCTGGTGCTCGGTCTCGACCGAACACGGTCCAGCCATGGTAATAAAGTCGCGGCCACCAATTTCGAGGTCCAACACCCGCACAATTGTCTGCTGGTGTTTGTCGCTCTTCAGTACATCACTAGCCTCGGCAAAACACTCCTGCCACTTTGCGCGCACCCGCTGCGCTCCGATCCGGGGAAGCGTCAGACTACCGCTCGCGGTACTCTCTCGCCTCAACCCAAAGGTTGAGGTGCGGAATCAGCAACTTACCGCACCCACCACTCCGGTTTTAAATGTGAGCAGGATCACTTGTCTGTGACGGATAAACTTGACTGCGTCGCAAGCCGGGCGGCTTTTGTTCGATGCACTCACAATCGAGCTTGAGTCTCGCGTGATAAACAACTTCGGTCGAAGCTGCGGAAAACCGCCGAAATTGTGAGGATGGTTGGGAGAACTGCCGAGCCGAAAGCTCATAACTGACAGCTGAAAGCTAGGCCCCAGCCGCCATCCCTGGCGCCCGATACCCAAACGCCCGATCTACCACTGCCGCTATCCCCAGCGCCACCTCATCCTCAAACGGACGCGCCACAATCTGCACCCCGATCGGCAATGCCTCCGGCGAGCGTCCCACCGGAACCACTGCTGCCGGCGCACCGAGTGTATTGAACCACTGCGTAAACCGCACAGCGTCCAGATATTCCACCTTCTGCCCCTCGATGGTCCACTCCCGCTCGCCATGCCGCCAAGCCGGCAAGCTCGCCACCGGGCACAGGAGCACCGGATACTCTCGCATCTCCTCCAGCGTCTTCGAGCGCAGCAGATCCATCTCCGCCCAGGCATTCAGAAGTTCGGTAGCCGTCAGCGGACCCGTCCTTTCCGCAATCGCCAGAAACTCTCTGAAGATCGGACTCAGTCTCCCCCGTCCGCCGCGCACTTCCGGCTCATAGAACATCGCCCCGCATTGCACAAAGAATGTCCACCACAGCTTCCGCAACGATTCCAATGTGCTCGGGCGGAACGGCTCCACGCAAAACCCCGCATCGCGCAATGCCGCAGCCGCCTTGCGCACCGACGCTCGTGTTTCAGCCGTCACCGGCGTCCGTCCATCATCCTCAAAGAATCCGATGCGATGACCCCTCAACTCATCCAGACTCAGGTCGCGCAGTGCCACAGGCGCGCTCGCCGGATCAGCATCATCCTGCCCACTCAGTGTGCGAAACATCAACTCCACATCCGCCATCGTCCGCGCCATTGGCCCAATCGCCCCCAGCGTCGAAAACGGCCCCACACAGGGTGGTAAATGCCCTCGTCCTGGAATGCGTCCCGGCGTCGGCTTCAGCGAACAGATCCCGGTAAAATGTGCCGGAACGCGCACAGATCCGCCACTGTCTGAACCCAGTCCCGCCGCCGACATCCCCGCCGCAATCGCTGCCGACTCCCCCCCGCTCGAGCCACCCGGCGTCCGTTCCATGTCCCACGGATTCCGCGTCTGCCCATGCAGCAGGTTGTCCGTTTCATACGCCATCAGGAATTCAGGACAGTTCGTAGTCCCCAGGATCAGCGCTCCCGCTGCGCGCAGCCTCGCAACAACCACCGCATCCTCATGCGGAATCTCGCCTTTATGATTCAGGCTGCCGATCTCGCACTTGTATCCGGCGGACGCAATCGACGACTTCACCGTCACGGGCAGACCATGCAACGTCCCGCGTGCGTCAACCGGCGCCGCATCCATCGCCCGCGCCTGCGATCGCATCCGCTCCGCATCGAAATCCGCGAACACATTCAGCTTCGGATTCAGTCGCTCGATCTGTGCAACGTGAGCTTCGGCCAACTCCGTCACCGAGATCTCGCGCGCCTGCAACATCTCCAACTGCCGCACCGCAGGCTCAAAAACCAGTTCACTCATCGCGCACTCAAGTAAACACTCACCAAATTTGTCATCCTGACACTGAACGCAGCGAAGCGGATTGATCTGCCCAGAAAATTCCGATACCGGCACGAAACTTGGGTGCCCCATCCAAGCCCCGCTTGGGTGGGAAAGCACGATCTCGACCAGCGATTTCACCTCACGGTTTAGCCGCTTGCTTCGGCAGCGATACTGCATCATCCGCCGGAGTCGACGGCATCAGCTTGTAATCAAACCGGTACGACCTCACCGGCTCACCCGAATCAAACCGATCATTCCATTTCAGCTGATACTCGATCGCATCAGAATCATCCGGGAACTTCTCGCCCGCCGGATACGGATACCTGCTCATCTTGTGGAACGGCAATTGCGCCACCGTAAACGGCATCGCATCCCACCAATCCATATCCTTCACATATCCATTCGCGTAGAAGAAGTAGTCACGTTTCCATCCGACGGGCAGCACCGGCAGCTTGGTTGCGTCAAACTCGGTAGCAATCTCCTCGCCGCTTCCGAAGATCGCATACCGGTCATCAACGCCCTTTACCAGCGCCGTCACATCGCCAAGATGCGTATAGTTCCCGCGCTGATGCTGGAACGGTCCAGTCAAACTAACGCGATCGTAGTCGTAATCGAGATCGCCGGGGCTCTTCAGATCGATCTGCGTTGGATATCCGCGGAACCGTTCAGTCGCAAGGGCTAGCGGCACTTCTGTCGCTCGCGCCTCCGCCTCGGCATGGTTATCAAACAGCACTTGGTCCCAGTAGATTTCAAGATTGCTCACCAGCCTGATCTTGCGGGTGCCCGCCGGCAGCTTCCCAGTCAGATCCACCACAATCGTCCGCTCCAGTCCCGCCGGAAATCCCGCTTCTCCGGGAATTGTCTGCCAGGTTCCATCCGGCCGCTCCGCCTCCACATACGGCGAAATTGGCTTGATCCCCGCTTGCCAGGCTGCGTATAAAGACGTCGCACTGAAATAGTTCACATACCCAGTCATCAGAAGTTTCAACGGATCGTTCACATTCACATCGCCCAAATCCAGCGTCAGAGAATGCACATTCGCGAACCCGTCATACGGTGTCGCCGTGAACCCGGAAGCAAACCTATGATCGCGCCTGCTCAATACTTCCAATACATCACGCTCATCGCCGTCCCACGCACCAACCGGCAGCCGCGCGTCCTTCGACGCGACCACACGCCCCGAAGCAAACGGCGGATCGTCGAGGAACCGCTCATCCGGATTTACTTCCACGTCCTCCGGATGGTCTACCGCCACCAGCCGCAACTGATCGATGTAGTTCACCTCTTCCATGGGCTCAATGAAGCGGAGGCTCAGCTTCCCATCCACGCTGGCCAGCCGATCCCCTTCCACCTTGATCCACTCGCCGGAGTTCGGAATATTCCGGCGCGTCGGCGTAAACCAATGCCCCACCACCGCCGCGCCAATCACATCGGTGACTAACTTGTATTTGTGCCCATCCCACGCAAACAACACCGGGCACGAACTTCCGCGGCGATCTGCTTCCTTCATCGCGATCACCTGCGTATGCGGCAGATCGATCTCGTCCTGCAGGATTCCCGTAGGCCATAAGATGCGCAGCAGATCAACGTGGTCCGCTTCGCCCAGTCCGACGAGCAACTGCGGCGGAGCCTGCGTCGCCAGTCCCGACGCACCCGCCAGCTCCCACTTCTGCCATTGCCCGTTCGCAAAGATCTCCACCTTCGCGCCAATGGC
>NZ_JBARMD010000231.1:0-6277 GCF_049802275.1 Occallatibacter sp.
GATGATGAGAGGCCTGTCGATGGTAGCGCGGATGGTCGCGCCATTGACGAGATCGAAGACGGGCGTGCCGCGGGTGAGGATGGTTCCGGGGGCTAGGACGGCTCCGGCGCGAACAATGGTGCCTTCGTAGACGCCGCAATTGCCGCCCACCAGGACGTCGTCTTCGATGATGACGGGGCTGGCGTTGATGGGCTCGAGGACTCCGCCAATCTGGGCGGCGGCGCTCAAGTGTACACGCTTGCCGATTTGCGCGCAGGAGCCGACGAGCGCGTGGGAATCGACCATCGTGCCTTCGTCGACCCAGGAACCTGTGTTGATGTAGCTGGGTGGAACGCAGACGACTCCGCGAGCGATGTAGGCGCCTGCGCGGATGGAGGAGCCCCCCATCACAACGCGAATACCGTCGTCTGCGGTGAAGTGGCGGACTGGATAGGTGTGCTTGTCGACAAAAGAGAGCGCGCCGGCGGGAAAGTCCTGGAGAGTGCCAATGCGGAAACCGAGAAGGATGCCTTTTTTGACCCAGGTGTTGACACGCCAACCGGTGGGTGCTGCCGGATCAGGTGAGGCGGATCGGAGTGCGCCGCTTTCGAGCGCGTCCCGGAGCGCAAGGAAGGCTTCCATAGCGGCTGGATCGTTGATTGCAGAGGCGCCGGACGCAAAGTGACGCTCAATGGCTTGTTCGAGTTGGCTGGGATTCATTCGTATTGAGTTTAACAAGGCTCGTTCACTCGGCACGGCAGGAGAGGCCTTTGTGAATCGAGCGAGGGTCTTTCCAAAAACAAGAACGGCGCCAAGGTGACTGGCGCCGTTTGCGAATAGATAGATAGTGCGTGGCTATGCGGCAGAAACGGCCTTGACAGCAGAAACAGCCTTGGCGGGAGGTCGAGGCGCCACGGACATTGGCTGCAGCTGGAAGGAATTGTTGCCGGCCGGGATCATGGCGATCGGGACGTTGCGGTTGGCGGTGCCGTGGAGATTCTTGGATTCGAGCCAAGCGCAGAGCCTGGGATCGTAGATTTCGGGTTGGCCTTGCCAGAAGTCGGGCTTGAGGCCGCATTGGATGCGGAGATGCCCGAGTTGCAGTTCGATGTTTTGCGTGCCTTTCGGGAAATAGCGGTGAACGTTATCGGTTCCCACGTTCAATCCGGTGACGCCGTGACCTTTGCGCTGTGTTTTAACAACCATCATGTACCTGCTTTGGATATTGGGTGAGAGTAAATCGACGAGAGGTGGAATGGCCACATCCGAGATCGATTGCTGACGTTTTCTGTCCCTCATAGGGAAAGAAGTGACTGCCGAAACCAAATTGGGCTATCGGCTGCAATACCTTATCTATTTGGTAGCGGGCCGGCCTATCCGGCTGCGAATCGGTTGTCGTACCTTGTGTGCTCTTCGCTCTGCAGAACGGCCTACACACGCTCTCAATGAATAAGGATGCGAGTGTCAGTTGACGGGGTTGTTTATGCGAAAAGAATTTCTGGAGAAATCTTAGGGTGCGCGTCGACGAGTAGTGGGGGTGCAGGCCTAACCATTCAATATCAATGATTTGCGAATGGCGAAGGTAACTTTTTCCTGCTGAGCGGAAGTGATACGAGTGAAAAATGGGAGCGCCAGAACACGAGATCCGACGGATTCGGTGACTGGAAGACGGGGGGAGGCCGTAAGACATTCGTGCCACGCAGGTTGCGCGTGGATGGGTGCGAAATAAGTTGCACTGGCAATGCCGTGCTGAGCAAGGGACGCCTGAATGCGAGTGCGATTGGCGGTTTCGGGGAGGCGAACGACGAAGACGAACCAGCTGATCTCTTTGTCAGGCAGGGTGAGCGATGGTAACTCAAGCCCGGGAATGCCACCGAGGAGAACGTGGTAGCGTTCGGCGGCAGCGCGACGGAGGCCGAGGATCTCGCCGATCCGGCTGAGCTGGACACGGCCAAGGGCGCACGCGATGTCAGACAGGCGGTAGTTGAAACCGATGGCGGGGTGGTGAAGCCAATCGACGTCTTTCGCAGTTTCATCGATCGGAGCAGTATTTGGATTTCTGCCTTCCACCCCATCGACAAAGACCTGTCGCTGGAGTTCCCGGCCTTGATTGCGAAGGCTCCGGAGTCGGTCGGCGTGGCCCTGGGTGTGGGCGAGGACAGCCCCGCCTTCTCCGGTAGTGATCTGCTTGTTGGGGTAGAAGCCGAAGACGGCGAGGTCGCCGAACGAGCCGACGCGGCGACCATCAAGTTCAGCACCGATGGCTTCGCAGGCGTCTTCAATGATTACCAGGTTGTGGTGCGTGGCGAGAGTGCGAAGGGCAAACATCTCGGCAGGGAGGCCGAAGGTGTGGACGACGATGATGGCGCGGGTGCGTGGGGTTAGGACTCGTTCGACGGTGGCGGGAGTGAGGTTGAGAGTGAGCGGGTCGATGTCGGCGAAGACGGGCGTGGCGCGGACGTGCAGAACTGCGTTGGCGACCGCAATGAACGCGAATGATGGAACGATGACCTCGTCGCCGTCGCCTATGCCAAGAGTGAGCAATGCCATGTGAAGGCCTGCGGTGCCGCTGCTGACGGCGATGGCGTGGGGGACGGAGTGATAGCTGGCGAGTGCCGATTCGAAGGCGACGAGTTCAGGGCCGAGGCTGAGGTGGGGAGTGCGCAGGACGGCGGTGACGGCGTCGATTTCTGCTTCGGTGATATCGGGCGCGGAGAGCGGGATGGTCGGAGTCACAGTGCCTGTTCGGTTGAGTGGATCAGCGAGTTAGCGGTGCTGCGCACCTGTTAGCAAGTTAGCAAGTCAGCGAGGTTTTCGGCTTGGGAGCGGAGACGGCTGCTTGATCAGGAGATTCTCCAGGGAAACCGTGGCGAGAACGTGTGCGATGGCTTTGGCTGCGTTGCCGTTGCCATAAGGATTGGCGATGCCGCGAAGCTTTTTGCGGAATGCGGGAGAGAGTGCGCGTTTGAGTGCAATGGTTATGGCCGCCGTATCGGCGGGGACGTCGAGGATGTTGCGGGCGCGCTCGCGGCCTTGCTGGCGCATGCCGACGTTGACGGTGGGAAGGGCGAAGGAAGCTGCCTCCATGATGCCGCTGGAGGAGTTGCCGATTACCACGTCGACCTGGCCGAGCAGGCTCCAGTAGGTCACGGCATCGAGGTTGATGTGGATGTGCGTGCGGGGGCGAGAGACGGCGAGGGCGCGCGTGCGATTGATGAGCTGATGGCTACCGGCGTCGGCGTTGGGGTAGACAAAGATGAGCTGACCGGGAACTTCGGCGAGCGCAGCGAAGAATGCGTCGGCTTCGGCGTTGGTGTCGCGCAGGATGGTGACGGGATGCCACGCAGCGAGGATGGCAGGTGATTGGAGCTTGAGGCCGAGGCGTGACTCGAGTGCGGCGCGGTCCAGGAGTTTCGATCGGCGCAGGTGATCGAGTGAGGGCGCGCCGGCGTGATGAACCCGCCAGGGTTCCTCGCCCATGGCTATGACGCGGCGACGAGCCGTGTCGGTTGAAGTGAAGTGGATGTGGGCGAGCTTGGTGAGGGCGTTGCGTACCTGGTCATCGATGGCGCCCTGGCTGACTTCGCCGCCTTCAATGTGGGCGATCGGAATGCGGAGGGCAAGTGCGACGCTGGCGGGAGCCATCATCTCGTAGCGGTCGGCGATGAGAAGCATCAAGTCGGGGCGCCAGGAGGAGAGTGTGTCAGCGAGCGAGAGGATGGCGACGCCGATGGTTTTGGCCATGCCGGTATCGGTGTCGGAGCTGAGGAGACACTCGATGCGCGCCTTGATGGGGAAGCCTTCGCGCTCGATTTCGGCGATGGTGTTGCCGAATTCAGGGGAGAGATGCGGGCCGAGGGCGATGACGCCGAGTTCGACGTCAGGGCGTGCGGCTAGTTCGCGAAGAGGCCAGTAGAGATGGCTGTAATCGGCGCGCGAGGTGGTGACGACGGCAATTTTTCTTGTAGCTTTAGGTGACTTACCCATTGGAAACCTGCCCGCTGGAACTGTGCGCAAGAACGGCTTCGCTCGGTGTGTAGTCCGGGACCAGAACACGAAGTGCGGCGAGCGCAGCGGCCAGATCGCGCGATTCAACGGCATTGCGCAAAGTGGCAAGCTGAGCCTGAAACTGGCTCCGTGCGATGGAGGGTGAGTCGAGAAGGATGAGGCCATTCACATTGGCAGGGTGCGGCGTTTCGCTTCCAGACCAGAGTTGCTCGGATTCCTTGTCTCCCGCACGAAGGCGGCTGAATTCGATGGCGACGTTGTGGTTTGGGGCGAGAGTTCGAGCCATGAAGCGGGCAAGGTCGCTGATGAAATACAGGGCTGAGAGTTGCGGGACGAAGAGCGCAGGACAGCGTGAATCGGCTGCGGCCGCAATCAGGAGGCCAACGGCTTCAGCAATGGTGAGGAAGTAGCGACGCGCTCCGGGATCGGTGACCGTGAGTGGAAGACCTGCGGCGATTTGCCGGGCCAAGACCTCGACGACGCTGCCATGGGAAGAGAGAACATTTCCGAGACGAAGGACCACTCCACCGCGGTTGAGAACGATTTGTTCGGCGACCCTCTTGGTCGCACCCATGATGGAGGCTGGGGCGACAGCTTTGTCGGTGGACAGAAGCACGACGCGGGTATTGCACATGGATGCCGAGGCGATAAGTGTCTCGGTGGCAAGAACGTTGTTGCCTATGGCAGCGAGAGGCTGTTCTTCGTTGATCGGAACGTGCTTGTAAGCGGCTGCGTGAAAGAGGATGCGCGGACGGTGGAGCGAAAAAATCTCGTCGAGGAGCGAGCGGTCCGCGACATTGCCGAGGTAAAAGGTTGCGCTGTCGGCAACGTTGGCATGGGCGAAGTCCTGTTGAAGATCGTGGAGACGGCCTTCAGAGGATTCGAGAAGGATGATGCGGGCACCAGCGGACGCAAGTCGGAGAGCCAGCGCGGAACCGATAGAGCCTCCTGCACCGGTAACGAGGATGGGGTAACGGACGAGGGATGAGACTGCATCCGGCGACGGCGCAGGGAGTGGCGGGCGCGCGAGGAACCTATGCCAGTCGATATGCACGAGGGCCGGAATCACAACTCGAAGTATAAATTGTGGATGGTGCGGCATTGGATGTGCCCATTCTAGGGCTGGGAATCCAGCGGTGCAGCGGAGCACGAAACCTGGGTGTACCAGGCGGCATTGAGGCGGCCGGGACGGAGTTCGAGGCAAACCTGATCGCCGGCGGATGCCTTGTCGTAGATCGCCTTGGATACGCCGAGGCTGCTCGGTTGCTCGACCGGGCCCCACGGCTCGAGTTCAAGGTAAAAGGACCGCGAGCGGCCTGTGGTGTAGTGCTTGCCAACGACATGCGCGACGTAGCGAGTGGGTGTTGATTCATCACCCACGGCGTCCGCGACAACAACCAGGCCGTAGCTCGAGAGCATGCCGAAGAGAAGCAGAGCAAAGAAGGTGCGGGCTGGCGATGAGCTTTCGAAGAGCGGGTGGTAGAACGCGGCGATATAAGCAAAGGTGAGGAAGGCGATGACGATGCCGACTGATTGCAGGGAAACGAAGTGAATGCCGCGAGCACGAATCATCAATCCGAAGCCGGCGACTATCAACGCATAGAGAAGTTCCGCGCGCGGGTCGTCCTTCCGGCGGAAAACAGTGTAGAGCAGGGGAGAGCGGTGAATCATGAAGGCGAGCACGACGGGCACCGCTGCCAGGACTACCGAGAACGAAACGTACAGCGCTGGAATGCCGTAATTAGCGGCGACGGCGGCAGCGAGGGCGATCACCAGCGCGAAGATGCTATAGGTCTTGGCCTGGGCTAGAGCAGCCAGGCGGTCCTGGGGAGTGACGCCCAGGTCTTCCCGCTGAGAGATCTTTTCGAGCAACTGGTCGCGATAGCGCTTGTCGAGGTCAGGAACCTTTCGCATCCAGGCGTCGAAGGCTTCATCTTTATCGAAATAGTTGTGAAGGGTGAGGGTGCCGCGTCCGTTGTTTAGATAAAACAGTGTATATTTCCCATTCTGCGAACCGACAGTGCGACGGCCTTCGATTTCGTTCAAGTCGGCGAAATGGTCGGTGAAGGCTCCCCGGATTTCGATGCGAGTGCTCTCGATGATGACCCGAGAGCGCCTCGCGAGTGCAATGAGATAGATGCCGAAGCCGAAAAAGACGGCGGCCATCATAACCGGGAGCGCCCAACTCGTGCCCCTGAGTGCCAGGGCGCACATCAGGATACCGCCGGCGACGAAGGGCGAGCCGAGAATAAGGAGGAACGAGCGATACCAGGCCTTCATCTGGTATTCG
>NZ_JBARMD010000232.1:0-1500 GCF_049802275.1 Occallatibacter sp.
GTGTCGGAGCAGGTAACTCCCAACGCACAATGAGGCTCATCTTGGGCGACAATAGCGGAATACTGGTGGTGAATCGATGATTAACGGAAAGCGCATCGCGGTGGTCATGCCAGCTTACAACGCTGAAAAGACGTTGGAGATGACGGTGCGCGAATTGTCCGACCTGGTCGACATCAAGATCCTTGTCGATGACTCAAGCAAAGACAAGACGGTCGCACTCTCCAAGCAGCTGGGCGTGCACACTTTTGTTCATGACTCCAATTACGGATACGGCCGCAACCAGCAAACCTGCTATCGCGAAGCCCTTGCTGCTGGCGCCGATATTGTGGTGATGGTTCACCCCGACTATCAGTACACACCATCCCTGGTTCCGGCGATGGCAGGCATGATCGCCAGCGGTGTCTACGACATGGTGCTTGCCTCGCGCATTCTTGGCGGCGGTGCGCTGAGAGGCGGGATGCCGCTGTATAAATACGTCTCGAACCGATTTCTGACCGCATTCCAGAATCTATTTCTAGGAGTCAAACTGTCGGAATATCACACCGGCTTCCGTGCCTTCTCGAGACAATTGCTCGAGACGCTCCCCATCCTAGAGAACTCTGATGATTTTGTTTTCGACAACCAGATGATCGCCCAGGCCGTGATGTTCGATTTCCGCATCGGCGAAATCTCCTGCCCGACGAAGTACTTTGAAGAGGCATCATCGATCAACTTCAAACGCAGCGTGGAATACGGACTAGGTGTTCTTGCCACGACCCTCAGCTACGCAGCGCACAAAATGGGCCTCATTCATCTGGCACGCTTCGATGCCAACGGAAGAAAAGTTAATCAACAGTACTATTCCGAATATGCCCACCGGTCCTAAGAGAGGAAACGCCGAGGTCGGCGAGGACGAGGCGAGCATCATTTCGCCTCTCGCCAATTCAGCAACCCTTGAGCGTGCAGCGGGAGCTCTCCTGGGAAAGCCGCTCATTGGAATGTCGGTTAAAACGCTGAGGAGGGCAATATTCTCTATTTTTCTTCCATAACTGCGGATCAAATGGCAGGCAGTCTCCTGGCGGTTCCCGCATTTCTTCCTGTGACTTTTTGTACCGGATACCTTGCCGGCTGGATCACTAACTTGCACAACTTCCGGGCGCGGTCGCTCGTCGAGCGCTTCTTTTGGAGCGTGCCGTTGTCGATGGCGGTTTCCGCCGTTTCTGCAACGCTGATCTACAGGTTCTTTTCCCTCGCAGCCGTGTTGACATTGTTTCTCGCAAGCGCCGTGGCCTGCCTCGTTATCCTTGGCAGGGAATACCTTCAATTGCGCCATTCCGGTGAAAGGTGGAAATTTGGATGGCAGCCACTGGGCGGTTCGGCGATGCTCGTCGCGATCGGCTGGATGATCGTCGTGATCTTTTCTGTGATCGACTTCCAGAGCAACCACAATCTCTACGCCAGCGTTACCATCCTGGATTACAGCGCTCGAGTCAATTGGATTGAGAGCATCCTCCGCACAGG
>NZ_JBARMD010000233.1:0-4211 GCF_049802275.1 Occallatibacter sp.
ATTGAGGACCGTGCCCCTGCTGATGCGGGAGCACGGCTCGGGGACTCGGCATGTGGTGGAGATGGCGCTGGCGAAGCAACACGTGAAAGTGGCCTCGCTCAAGGTCGCAATGGAACTGGATTCAACCGGGGCAATCAAGTCGGCGGTGGAGGCAGGATTGGGCGCGGGCTTTGTTTCCCGATGGGCAATAGCAAAGGACGCTCGCACCGGCGCGGGTTTCAAGGTCATTGAGGTCGAGGGGCTTCGCATGCAGCGCGAATTCCTGATGGTCTGTGCGGCTGGCCCTGAACCTCAGGGATTGGTGCAGGAGTTTCGGCGTTTCGTTGCGGACCGCGAGGCCTTGATTCGCAGCGCTGTGAGCGACACCCGAAAACGCAGAATATGAAACCCCCTGCGAAGGCGCGTAGAACCTGCGGGCGGTAATTCGACCGGGTCCCTGGCTAGACTCGTGCGGACTGACTCAGCCTATAAATACGGAAGGGCGCGAAAAATGAGATGCCCGGCGGTTCGATCCGCCGGGCATTTCTTCGCTGTGACCCAGGTTAGAAGTGCGGCTGATCGTCGTGGTCGTGATCGTTTTTCATGTGATCCATAGCGCGACGATATCCTTCCCGGAAGCCTTCGCGAAAATCGTTGCGAGCATCTCCATCCACAGGCGGATGTTTGTACATGTCATGGTCATCGGCATCGGCGTGACGATGCTCGCTGAAATCGTGGCGGGCGGCTTCGACGCCCTCATGATAACCGCGCTGTTGTGCTTCGCGATATCCGGAAGGAGGCTGATCCCAATGATCGTGATCCTGATACTGAGCAGCCATGGGAACAGGTTGTGCTTCATGAGCGCTGGCTTTGAGAGCGCCGGTTGAAGCGATGCAGAGAGCAAGCAGAGATGGTGCAATCCATTTAATGTTTTTCATAGAAATAAGAACCTCCACGTTCATGGCATAAAGATGAAGATGCGACCGATCGCGTTGCTCTGCGAAAGGTTGCTTGCAGCCGCCGCTTGCCAAGGAGAAATGCGCGAAGTTCTTTTCCTGATAGGGGTTTTCGAGGACGATGCTTTCGCGAGCGAAGAGAAAGTTTTGTTTTACTGCTTGATTCACCTCCCGTGAAGTGCTGGGATCTCCCGCAACGGTGCAATAGGATTGCGATATGGACCGGCTTCTCGAAATTCGCGATCTGCATATCTGGTTTGGCGCGACCGAGGCCGTGCGCGGGATCGACTTCGATCTCGATGACGGCGAAGTGCTGGGCTTGGTGGGAGAGTCGGGTTCGGGCAAGAGCGCTACTGCGTTGGCGCTGATGGGATTGCTTGGGCCTGCGGCGGGGGTGACGGGAAGCGTTCGCTGGCGACGAAACGCGGACTCAGTTGCTTTGGGAGAACGTGGACTCCACGAGATGATGAATCTTCTCGATCAGCCAGTGCGCGCGATGCGAGCGCTGCGGGGGCGCGAGATCGCAATGATTTTTCAGGAACCGATGACTGCGTTGAATCCTGTGATGACCGTCGGGCGTCAGGTGGCGGAGAGCGTGCAGGCACATGCACCCTCGTGCACGCGGAGAGAGGCGAAGAAGAGGGCTATTGCGGCGCTTGAGGAGGTTGCAATTCCCGATGCCGTAGTGCGGTTCAGCGATTTTCCTCACCAGTTCTCGGGTGGACAACGGCAGCGGATCCTGATTGCGATGGCGCTGATCAATCGACCCCGCCTGCTGATTGCGGATGAGCCAACGACGGCGTTGGATGTGACGGTACAGGCACAGATTCTGGCATTGTTAGCCGACCTGCAGAAACAGCATAGGCTGGCAATGCTCTTCATCTCGCACGATCTCGCCGTGGTGGGGCAGGTGGCGGGTCGGGTTGCGGTGATGCGGGCCGGGCAGATCGTGGAGACGGGACCGTGCACGAAGCTGCTGACAGCCCCGCAGCACCCTTACACGCAGAATCTATTACGGGCCGTTCCGACATTGCGAACGGATCGCGAGCAGCCATTGGCGATGATAGATGCCCGGGGTTGAAGCTTCTCACCTTCCGCTGGAAATGGTGGGAGCTACATCGGTAATTCAAGCCAATGCAACCTTCCTGCAGAGATGGGGTCCCTGGCACCATGAATGTCAAGGTTACGGATTGGAGTCGAGATGACCTTAAATGAGGCTGAATGGCGTGCCGTCTGTCCTATGATGGCCGGGAAGCCTCATGATTCACGTCGAGAGAAGGGCCGGTTCGCGACTGGCGACGGGAGTTTGCGCCGCTGTGCTGGCAATCGTCGTGTATCCTGGCTCCGCCCAGACGTCTACGCACAAGAAGAAGGCGCCTCCGCCGCACGAGCCAACCTCAGCTGAACTCTTCGACTACATGCACGGGGCGATGCTCGCGTACAGCGCTGAAGACCAGGTGAACGACAACCTGGAGATCTCGATCGATCCCACAGCCACGGTACTGACGATCAAGCAGCCGGATGGACACTGCGACATATTTCTGAGCGCTCTGGATGCCAACACAATCGTATGGGACGTCTACGATGCGAGCGACTCGATGCAGACGCGGGCGCCGCTGGCGCGCCTGACGGTGGACGCGATAGCGGGCAAAAAGGCCCGCACCTGTTACGACGCAGACAACAATATCGATCCGTCGACTCCGACGTCGCGGGCACGAATTTTGTTTTCTTGGGAAAAGATTCCGGATGGATCGGGATTCCAGACGAAGTTCACCAAAGCCCTTAAAAAGCTGATCAAACTAAGCGGCGGGATGACAGATAAGGATATCTTCAAGTAGCCCTCGTACAGGTTCGGAATACGCATCACTTTTCAATTGAGGCGGGATCGCAATCTACGATGCGAGGACAGCTGAGACTCTGCGTCAGGTTGAACTCGATCACCGTCCGCTGGCCGCACGATTTATTCCGGAGCAGCAGGCGCTGCTGGTGATAACAGCCAACCAGACGATCTACTCGATCGACTTAAGTTCTTCTGAACAAACGCATGTCGTAACGACGGAAGCGAAGTAGAGACATTGTGAGGAACGCCGGTTTGACCAGATACACGACCGCCTCCCGTTGGATTGGGAGGCGGTCTGGTCAAATTTCAGCTTCAGTCAGCGACTGCGGGGGCGGCGACAGGCTCGGAAACTTCCTGAGACGCGTCGGCCGCGACGTTGACCCGGAGGTGCGCGGTGACCTCACGGTGCAGCTTGACGGATACGGTGAAGTCGCCGAGGCTCTTGATCGGATCATTGAGTTGAATCTTGCGGCGATCCACCTCAAAGCCCTTGGCAGCGAGCTCGCCGGCGATGTCGGCCGAGGTTACTGAGCCGAAGAGCTGGCCGTTCTCGCCTGACTTGCGGGTGAAGCTGAGAGTAAGGGGCTCGAGCTTGGCAACCAGTTCCTGCGCCTGTGCTTTCTCAGTGGCGGAGCGGCGTGCTGCAGCGGCTTTCATCTGTTCAATCACGGCCTTGTTGGCCAGTGTTGCCTGCAGAGCCAGCTTGCGCGGCAGCAGGAAATTGCGGCCGTAGCCGTCAGCCACTTTCACGACATCGCCGCGGTGGCCGAGGTTGGCTACGTCTTCTTTCAGAATGACTTCCATGTGAAACTCTCCAGATTTGCAGACAGCCAGACTTCGTGCTGTCCGACCGTTGTGTTAGACACAGGCGGCTCACATTGAGTTGCGCCGCGCCAGATTCTATCGCGACTCTTGTGCGGACGTCGCCTGGGAAATTTTCCAGTCACTACAACTAAAGCGCCATAAGTAACAGGGACGCCTCAGAGCGTGCAAGCTAGTGCCTTGTTGCGAAGGGCAGCAGGGCGATATTGCGTGCCTGCTTGATGGCCCGCGTGAGGCGGCGCTGGTGCGTTGTGCACACGCCGGTGAGGCGGCGAGGCACAATCTTGCCGCGCTCGGCCACAAATCCCTGCAGCAGACGGACATCCCGGTAGGGGATAGCGTCGATCTTTTCGGTGCAGAACTTGCAGACTTTCTTGCGGCGGAAGAACTTGCCGCGTCCGCCAGGCCCGCCGGATCCACCGGGACGGCCTCCGGGACGACCACCGGGTCCTGATCCGGGTCCACCAGCTGGCCGCTCGGTCTGGACGGCAGGTGCGGGTGCCTCAGGTGCTTTTACTTGATTTTCGTCAGACATTTTGTTTCCTCTTTACTTTGTTGGCTTTCAGGCGCCTAGCTTAGGCACAGAAAAGCAGTGTCGAAGCGCCGCGAACGTC
>NZ_JBARMD010000234.1:0-4236 GCF_049802275.1 Occallatibacter sp.
CTTGGAGAACTTTGCCTCACTCGCGGTGTAACCACACACGGGGCACACGTAGTAGGTCGCTTCCTTCGTCCCCTTCAACTGATCGAGATTGGCGAGGGCGGCTTCATACAACCTTGCATGTTCCGATTCGGCAGTCTTGGCTAGATTCAAGGTTCTTACTGCATGCGAGTTGCGATCCGCCCTCGCTTGTTTGAGGAAATCGGGATACATTGTGTCGCGTTCGTACGTCTCGCCCTTGATGGCGGCTTCGAGATTCTCGCGGGTTGATTTCACTGCCGGGGCTTCTATGTTCGCCTGGGGCAAAACGCCGAGTTCCTCGATTACGGCAGCATGATTCATCGCGTGAATCTTTTCGGCTCGCGCTGCAGCACGAAACAGGCTGGCAACCTCCCCATAGCCCTCGCTTTGTGCCTGTTTGGCGAAGGCCAGATAACGTGCGTTTGCGTTGCTCTCTCCGTTGAAGGCGGTCTGCAAATTCTCTAGTGTTGTGGCAGAGGCTGCTCCGGTGGCCAAAGCAAGAGTCAAAGCTGCTGCAGACGAAAACTTCGAGGCGGCTAGTGCAATCCTTTGAATCCTCGACATTCGATCTCCTTTTCCGCGCGGGTCCATTCGTGCGTTCTCTCTCTGATCCTCAGCACGTGAAACGCCAACCCGGAGCCAGGGATTACTTGTCGATTGCCACAAATCCGTCGATCTTCAGGACTAATCTACCCATTCAGGTACGAGCATTTTGACGTTTGTGTCCAAAACTTCTGACGCAACGAGCTAGGCCCACTCCGCCGAGGGCAGCGTCCGGATCGTGTGCGCCGATGGATTCGGATGGGCGGTGGTTGAATATTAGGACCTTTGAGCGATTGAGATTTTGACGAACGGTAGCGAATTTTGTACAAACCCGTCTGGCTGCGGCGAGTTTGGAAAGACGAACTTCGAAAGGGAAGGACTTAGGAACTCGAAATAAGTGGTCTCGAACGTGCATACATGCGCCGCGATGGAGTTTTCGGGTCAGGGCATCGTGAGGCTTCGCGCGGGCAAGTGGTGGTTCTTTGCGGACCGGAGTTCTCGTAGACCCAGTACCCGACTCCGCCAAGAGGAAGCCATAACTATGCTAGCTGCCAGATCTGCAGAAGTTGCTCCTAAGCCGACGATCCGTACCGTCTCAGCCAAGACGCTCCGGCAGTGGTGTGCGCCTGAAGTAATTCTGGTGATTACCAACCTCGCGGACGAAACGGTGATCCTGCCACATGCCATCAAGCAGGCAAGGCAGAGCCACGCAAAGATCGTTCTCGCGCATGTGGTATCGCCCCAGAAAGCTGTTTCGATGAGCTATAGGCCCCTTCCGCGGCCAACGTCAAGGCTTCAGGAGGCTCGATCAATCGTTGATCGCATGGCGCGGCAGCTTCGATGGCTTGGATTCATCTGTGAACCATTGGTTGTGACCGGTCATCCTCACTCGGAGATTCCGCTGATAGCGAGAAATTGCTGCGTCGACAGAGTGATCGTTTCCCTCGATAACAACTCCGATCTTGCGCGGGATCGTATGCTTGCTCATCCAGAGCAGCTTTTGCAGAATCTGGATATCCCTACTTGCGTCATCGGCAGACATGTGTACATCGCCTCGCCGAGCGGCCTGTTGACAAGAAACGTCACACTTGCAGTTTCGTTGGACTCGGACTGCGAGCTCCCTTTGGGATTTGCGTGCAGGTTCGCCCAGGAACTCCGAGCTAAGCTGACGATTCTTCATGTAATTAGTCGCGCGAGGTGCAGTCTTGATCCTGCTGCTCGCACGCCGATGGCGATAGCCTCCAGGCTTCCGAACCCAACGTGGCGGGAAGCTGAACTGTTCTGTCCGACTGAAATCAGCATTCGCGAAGGTGAAACAGCTGAAGAGATCCTCAAGCACGGCGCCTCAACCAATCAAGACCTCATGATCCTCTGCTCCACAGGAGCTTCGCCCTCCGGTCCGGAATGGAGAACCGGCGTGAGCAGCAAAGTGCTGGAGGGAGCACAATGTCCGATATTTGTGCTGCAAAAGCAGCCTTGCAGCGCCGGCAACCACGATGTCAACTTTCGGGTTCCAGAGAAGGCTACAGCGCACGGCAAGATCGTCGAAGGCGCTGTTCGAAAGGAGGAAGTTGTGTAGCCCTCCCCCACTCAACGAAGTAGAGACAAACAGCAAGCACAACTGCAAATCGTGCGGAAAGGATGTTCTATGAAGGCCGTTGTGACTCATACAAGCACAAGGCTTATTCTCCCGCCATTTTTGATCGCATTGATGTGTCTCGGGCATTTGCGCAGGCTAATTCGACTCACCGGAATTATTACTGACCAGTCAGGCGCCGTTATCCCCGGAGCCACTAGCTGATTTTTTGAGCCAGCAGCGGGGACGTGGCTACTTCCCCCCCCTTCTTGCCACGCCCCTGCTGTTTACCAATTTTCCATCGAATTTCAAATCCAGTGGACAGTCGGTCGCGCGGAAGAGTGGAATGGACGAGCTTGATTCAAATCACAAGAGCCCTGGGATAATTCCTCGCTGGTTTGAAACAAATCCACCGTCGGAAGTGGAGCGAAGAGACTATGCAAGTACTAAACTCCTTGAAAAGAACTCAAATCGCGATCGGTTGTCAAAGAGCTTGAACGCGCTGTGGCAACTTGCGAACAGAGCCGCTGGGCGCGGGCCGTGACTTCTCAGGTGGCAACACGACGTTCAGAACGCTGAGTGCTACAGCTGTCAGCGGAGCCGCTAGCGCCACACCGAATGCACCCGCGATTGAACCGAGCAGGAGCTGTACGGTCAACGTTAGCGATGGTGGAAGCTTTACAATTCCACGGTCCACCAAAGGAGAAACAAGATTTCCTTCGAGAAAGTGTGCCAGACAGAATAGCAAGATCGTGAAGATTCCCTTCGCTGGGCTGATGGCAAAAGCGAGTAAGGCGGCGGGAACTACAGATAGAATTGGGCCAATATTGGGAACGAATGTCAGCAGGGCTGCGATGACGCCCAGCGTGCCCGCCAGCGGTACGCCCATCACGAACAGCCCACAGGAAATCAACGCACCAATCGCGGTCATTGATAACAATCTCGCCAGGAGCCAGGCTCGGACTGTCTTCGTCACCGAGATCAGGCAATCTTCAAAGATCGACCGATACGTTTCTGGCACAATCCGGCGGACTCCGCGCAAATAAAGATCCGGCTCCGCACCGAAGTATAGGCTTGAGACGGTGATAAGAAACATCGCTGCTATAGCGGCTCCGGTCAAATACATTGCGCCGCGAATGCCGGAAAATATGAATGAGGCTCCGCGCGCCAGTTGCTCAGAATCTTCAATTTGTGCCAGGAGCCAGCGACCCCAGGTTTCAGACTGGAGTCTGGAATGGATCTGGCGAACCGCGGAGGGAATATATGATTGCAGGTCACCGAGCTGTTGCAATAGAAGGGAACCGCGTGTCCAAGTCAACAGCGCAATCATCAAACCAATGATTGTAATCACGATTGCGAATGCGATGCCTCGGCGCATTGGTATGCAGGACCGGAGCCAATTGGTAAATGTGGACAGGATCAGCGCGCCGATGCAAGAAGCAAAAAGTAGAAGAAGGACGTAACGGGCAGTCCATGTTAACCAGAGAAGGAGGATAGAGACAACACTGATCAACACAACAAATACAGCGCGCTTTCTGAAATTATCCATGTTGAATCACTGCAGGTGCCTTATGCGTATCGTCGGGTCGAGGCAATTCTTTTCCAGCAATCTGCTCCGCTGAAGGGCCGGTAAAATCACTCAGCGGACCACTCGGCAAGATCATGCGCAGGGAGTTCAGGATCGCAGCCAGGTCAATGAATTCCTGGAGAATTGCACCCTCGATTGGAGCAAGGAGGCCAAAGAATCCGGCGCCCATGCCTACTGCGCTAAGCACCATGCCTCCAATCGCACTCGTGAGAGCAATGCGGCGCATTCGATTTCCGATGTGAATGAGTTCATCCACACTGGCCAGAGAGGACTGCAGGACCACGGCACCGGCCGCTTCGGATGTGACGTCGCTGTTGACCCCAAGTGCAATTCCAACGGTGGCGTTCATCATCGCCGGGGCGTCGTTGATGCCATCGCCGATATACAGCGTGTTTTCGTTCTTCGTCAGTTCCTTTACGAGTGCGAGCTTCTCTTCTGGGCTCTTTCCCCCGAAAACCTCAGAAATGTCCATCCCTTCGGCGAAATATTGCACCTCGGCAGGCCGATCTCC
>NZ_JBARMD010000235.1:0-5500 GCF_049802275.1 Occallatibacter sp.
TCACCGCCACTATCCTCGGCGATGAAGAGGACCTCGACGCCAATCGCGAACTCATCCATATCCTCGAGCAGAAAGCAGGCCGCGTCATCTTTAACGGATTTCCCACCGGCGTCGAAGTCACACACGCCATGGTTCACGGGGGCCCTTATCCCTCCACATCCGACCCCCGTTTCACCTCCGTCGGCAGCCTTGCGATCTATCGCTTCGCCCGCCCCGTCTGCTTCCAGAACTTCCCACAGGCGATGCTCCCACCGGAACTGCAGGACGGAAATCCGCTTGGGATTAGCCGACTCCGCGACGGCAAGCGATGCGATTGACCTCAACGGGCAAGAGGGGCGTATCTTTGCTTATTTGGTTCGTCTACTAACGCGTGGGGTTGTGAGGAATTGGAGCGCGGCGTGCGGTGGATCCTGCTTTCGTTGTTCTTCCTGCCCATGATGGCGTGCCCATCCTGGGCAGCAAAGCGACTGACAATTGCGCAACTCGAGCAAATGCTGGGCACGGAGAGAGCCGCGCGCAAGTCGGATATTGAGATCGCGCGAAAGATCAGTGAAATTGAACTCTCGGAGCGGCTTACCGACTTAGCGCTCGCACAATTGAACAAGCAATTCGCAAGCGGCTCTCAACCAGCAATGGCGTTACTTTTGCTGGCAGACAGGTCAGCCTTTCTCGACCCGCCTGCGAACGAATTGCCATCCACACCCACACCTGACGCGGCAACGCAGCAACAGTTGCTGGAGGCTGCGAAAAGGTATGCAGTCCAGTCATTACCGAATCTGCCCAACCTGCTCGCTACGCGAACCACTTTCAACTTCGACGACAGTCCACAGGAAGTGACGAAGGGAGGATATCTCCAGCGAATTGGGCTGCACTTGGTTGGCACATCAAAGACAGAGGTTTCCGTTCGAAACGAGAAAGAGAATCTATCGACACGCGCCAAGACCGCAACCTCGCCTGCGCAAGGCGGACTCATGACCTGGGGCGAATTCGGTTCCACACTCCTGGTCGTCCTGAGCGATTCCAGTCAAGGAAAGACGTCGTGGAGCCACTGGGAACAGACCTCTTCGGGTTTGATGGCAGTATTTCACTATCAGGTCCCCAAGGCAGCATCGCACTACGAGATTGATACTCCCGTTGAAAGAATTCAGCATAATGGGGGCTCCAACCGGTGGGCTTACGCCGGCGGTATGGCTGCGATGACTACGACCGCAATGGTTCGCAACAAACCTGGCTATCAAGGATCTTTGTGGATCGATCCAGCTACGGGGACAATCCTTCGCGTGACGCTAGTGGCCGATTTGAAGGGGAATTCGACCATTGAACGCGGTGCGATTCTCGTGGAGTATGGTCCGGTCACGATCGCAGGCAAATCGTTGATATGCCCGGTGCGAAGTCTGGCACTCTCGTCAGCGCCCGCCACCGTCGACACAAACTTTGAGGGCGTTGCGACCGAGTGGTTGAATGAGAACCTGTTCACCAACTATCACATGTTCGCTTCAACGTCGCGGATTCTCAATGAGCAGGCGGCTGCATCAGCATTATCGCCGACACAGGATACGACAAGCGCGCTGAATGACCAGGTTTCGCCTGTTGACGGACACAGATCACCTCCCGAATCTGCTCCTGCCGTGCCAGTGTCGCAGAAGGCAGCAATCCCCTCAGTCGATCTGCCGTCGAGTGCTCCCGCAGCGCCGGTGGAGAAGGCGGAGACGTCTGAACCGGCAACGCAAACGAACGCAACTGGCTTGGTGCCCGAAGCGCCGCCTGCAGCATCTCCACTGCCTGCCGCGCCATCCACGGCCACGAGCACCGCCAGTCAACCACCTCCACCTTCGAATACACCTGTATCTCCCACTTCGGAGGCCGAAACCCAGTTCAGTGCTCCTGCGATCGAGCTAAACGTTAGCCGCGTCCTGGTGCCCGTCGTGGTTCGAGACAAACAAGGCCACATTGTCGGCAATTTGAAGAAAGAAGATTTCCGGGTGTTCGACGAAGGCAAGCCGCGGCCAGTTTCTGCGTTCAACGTAGAGAGACGTGGCCCCGTCGGAAGCCAGGCTGCGATTGGCGCTGAGTCCGATCAGCAGTCGCCAACACAAGGCAATGCGGCAGCACAACCGTCCGTGCTGCCGGAACGCATTACCGTGCTTCTGTTCGACGATCTGCATTTGACCTTCGAAGATATGACATACGTGAAGAAGGCTGCTTCGAATGCCCTGGACGCGACGTTAAGGGGCTCGGATGTTGCCGCCGTGGTTTCTATTTCCGGAAAAATCAACAGCGGCCTGACGCGCGACCGTGCCAGGCTGCAGGATGCGATCATGAGCATCCAGCCTCAGGGAATCTACCGAACTGACACTGCCGACTGTCCAAAAGTTGACTACTACCAGGCGGATCTCATCGAAAACAAGCGCGATGCCGCGGCCCTCAAAGACGTCGTAAACCAAATCATGTACGTTTGCGACCCTAAAACACCTGAAGACATGGCCGAGAGGCTCGCTGATTCGGCCGCCATGCACTCCTTGAGCGTCGGCAGACAGGACGTTCTGATTACTTACGCGACGCTCAAAGAAGTTCTGCGGAGAATGGCAACGCTGCCGGGACAGCGCTCACTTCTCCTGATTTCCGATGGCTTCCTTCCGATCGAGCAGGAGGCGCGATACGCGGAGTCGCAGGTAATGGATCTTGCGGTGCAGTCTAACGTGTCAATCAACGCGATTGATGCGCGGGGGTTGTACATCGGTTCGATCACCGCCAGCGACGACACGCGAAAAAGGAGTCCGGGACAGATTGAGGAGTACCGTCGAAGCTCCATGAGGATGGCCGAGCAATCAATGGGAGAACTCGCCGATGGCACCGGTGGCATTTTCTTTCACAACAACAATGACCTTCGTGCAGGATTCAAGGCCATCACGGAGGCGCCAGAAGTCGTCTACATGCTCGAGCTTCCTCTCGATGGCGTAAAGGCCAATGGAAGTTATCATCGGCTCGAAGTAAAAGTAGATCGAGAGGGGTTGGAGGTCCAGGCGCGGCGCGGATACTTCATTCCTAAGCCGGAGAAGCCTAAGAAGGCTGGCCCCTCATAGCACCTTCGCCAGCCACTCCCCCGTATGCGAATGCAAACTCCCTGCCACGTCCTCCGGCGTTCCCTCCGCCACGATGTGCCCGCCGCCTTCGCCGCCCTCCGGACCTAGATCAATCACCCAATCCGCGCTCTTAATCACGTCGAGATTGTGCTCGATCACAATGAGCGAACCGCCGCCATCAATCAGCTTGCGAAACGCCGTGAGCAGCTTCGACACATCGTCAAAATGCAATCCTGTCGTCGGCTCATCGAGGATATAAAGTACGCGGCTCGCCTGCGATGGCTTTGCATTCGCGTTGGCCGCACGCACCTGCGCGAGGTGTGCCGCCAGCTTTACGCGCTGCGCCTCGCCACCCGAGAGTGTCGTGGCTGATTGCCCCAGTCGCAGATAGCCAAGACCAATTTCGTCGAGCACCGCGAGTTTTTCGAGAAGGCGCGTTTGCCCTGCGAAGAACCGCAGCGCTTCTTTCACGGTCATCTGCAGCACTTCGTGGATGTTCTTGCCCTTGTACTGCACTTCGAGAATCTTCGCCTGGTAGCGGGTCCCGTTGCAGTCCTCGCATGGCAGTTCCACATCCGCCAGGAACTGCATCTCTACCGTGACTGTTCCATCGCCTTCGCACGTGTTGCAGCGGCCACCGGGCACGTTGAAAGAAAAATGTCCCGGGGTCAGTGAAAGCTTTTTTGCATCCGGCTGGGAGGCAAACAACTCGCGCACCAGGTCAAATCCCTTGATGTATGTAATCGGATTCGAGCGAGGCGTCCGTCCGATCGGCGTCTGATCCACCAGCACCACATCGTTCAATCGTTCAACACCGGTCAAGGAACGAAAGACTGCGGAAGGATCACCGCCCTCTGTTTGCCCCAGTGCCTGCGCCACCGCACGATACAGGACTTGATGAACGAGCGTCGACTTCCCTGATCCCGAGACGCCCGTGATGGCCACCAGCATCCCCAGCGGAATCTCCACGTTCAGTCCGTGCAGATTGTTTGCCTCCGCGCCTTTCAGCACCAGTTTTTCGCGCCCCGGAACACGCCGCCGCGTCGGAACCGGAATCGAAATCTTCCCGGAGAGGTACTTCCCTGTCAGCGAATTTGGATTCGCCTCAATCTCCGCGAGCACGCCCTCGGCCAGCAGGTTACCGCCAAACTCACCCGCGCCCGGACCAAGGTCGAGCAGATGATCAGCCGAGCGCAGCACGTCCGCATCATGCTCAACCACAATGATGGTGTTGCCTAGGTCGCGCAGCTTTTTGAGGATGCGAATCAGCCGCGCCGTGTCCCGCGTGTGCAGCCCGATGGAAGGCTCATCCAACACGTAGAGCGTTCCGACCAGTTGCGAACCGAGCGAAGTTGCAAGCTGAATCCGTTGCGCTTCGCCGCCTGACAGCGTTGAAGCGAGCCGGTCCAGCGTCAGGTACTCCAACCCCACCGCATCCAGAAAGCTCAACCGCTGCTGTACTTCTTCCAGAATCGGACCTGCTATCTCCTCCTGCATCGGTGTCAGCTTCAGAGAAGCAAAGAAATCCTTCGCCTTGGCAATCGTCAGCGCAGCGGCCTGGCAGATGTTCAACCCGTTGATCCGCACTGCGCGAGCCTCGGCGCGCAGCCGCTGCCCGCGACACTCCGGACACTCGGCGTACCCGCGATACTTGCTGAGCATCACGCGCACGTGCAGCTTGTACTTCTTGCGCTCCATCTGCGCGAAAAATCCGTGAACGCCCTCAAACTTTCCGTTTCCGCGCAGAACAATCTCCCGCGCCCCTTCGCGCATCTCCCGCCACGGCACATCCATAGGAACGCCAAGCGCGCTTGCCTGCTTCTTCAACTCCGTAAACCACGAGCGGTACTTCGGGCGATTCCATGGGTCGATTGCGCCATCGTTCAGGCTCAACCCCTTGTCCGGAATCACCAGGTTTAGATCGTAGTCCACCGTGTTCCCGAATCCCTGGCAGCGAGGACACGCACCGAACGGATTGTTGAAGCTGAACAGCCGCGGCTCCGGTTCCTTGCCCGGACGATGACAGCTCTTGCACTCGTATTCGCCGGAAAACCTGTGCCGCTTGCGCTCTGCGCCTTCATCGCGAGGTTTCGGGGTCCCCGCGGACAGGTCTTCGTCCGTGGGGCGTTGAACTTCCTCGAAGATCACCTCGCTAGCCTCGCGATACGCGATCTCCGCCGCATCGACGATGCGCGCCCGATTGTCCTGGCTGACCACAATCCTGTCCAGAAGAACAAACAGCGGAGCTGTGAAATCCACTTCGAGCAGCGACTCCGGTGTGGAGAACTCAAAAACTTGCCCGTTCTGATAGAGCCGGTTGAATCCCGAGCCACGCAATTCCATCAGCCGAGCTTTCAGGCCTTCGCTCATCGGCTCCAGCACGGCCGTTGCGGCGGCAGCACTTCCGGCGGTTTTCT
>NZ_JBARMD010000236.1:0-3566 GCF_049802275.1 Occallatibacter sp.
GCGAAGACGGTGAGCAGGGCGGCAGCTTCAACTTCGGACGCCTGGCCGGAGAGGATCTGGCGGAGAGCGTCGCGGGCTTGTTCACGCGTGAGCTGCGTGCCGTCTTCGGCGAGAGGCTTTAGAAGGGTCTTCAGCGAATCCATATCTCTCAGTATGGTATTGCACCGGTGGTCATCTACGAGGATCACCAAGGCCGCGTCGCCACCATCGCCGCCATCGGTTGCAGCGTTAGCGCGCTGGCGTAGACGTCCGCATCCCCGCCTTGCCGATGTCCTCTACAAATGCGACCTTCTCGGAGTTACTTGCGGTTAGACGGGGACTCGACAGAAACCCAAGAGCGGTGCAACAATTCAGCCCAATGACCTGCGAGAATTGGGTTGTCAACACCGCAACGATCCAAAGTTGCGAATGGGAAGATGCTCCCCCGCGGACTGAGAGCAGCATATTCGTGGGCTACTTCAAAGTTTCTTTTTTTTACGTCGCTGATGATCAGCACTTCAGTGGCAAGTTTTATTCTTCACACGCGTGGGAAAAGGGGACAGTCCTCGGGATGCTATATAACCCTCAAAATCCAGAGGAGAACTGTGTTTGCGATGAGTGTGAACCCTTAAACATTTTCGATTTGCTCGAAGGGATTGACCTCGTACCGTAGTAACAACGACGCAACCTCACACGTTTCGCGGAATCTCAAAAAATGAGTATGTGCCCCGTTCATCGCGGCATCATCGCGATGAGTGGGTTGCGATGAGTGGGCCGACTCCCCGTCCAATCCGACTCGATCTCGACCACTCCCCTCAGCCCAGTGGCGTAATGCGAAAAGCTGCTCCACGTATACTGCTCCGGCGAAGCCACCAATCCTCGTTTTACCGGGTTGCGATGAATGTATCGGATCACTTCTGAGCGGGCCGCTTCGCCCCGGATATTCCGGTCAAAATAACGTTCTTGCCAGAACCGCTCTCGATCCCCTTTCAATTTTCGGGAGGTGGTCTGCTTGAGAGCCTTCACAAACTGTGCCAGAAGAATCGATGGCGGTTCGTTTACGAGCATGTGCACGTGCTCGGGCATCAGCACGTAGGCGTAGACTCTGGCCTGATGACGTGCCCGAATCTGTTCCAATACGGCCTCGAATGTGTCTTTAGGCTCCGGCGCCGCAAGCAACGGCAGACGGTGAAAGCAGCTGAAGGTGATGAAATGAAGTACCTCGGCTTTCTGGAACCGTTTCAAACCATACGGCATGGTTCTATCGTAAACAGCCGCCCCGAAGACCCGCTCATCGCGATGAAGCCACGATGAACGGGGCACAGACAGGCTTCAAAGTTTTGATCGGGTCTGGTGAGAATACGACGAGCGGGCCGCCAGGCCTGCCCCGAAGACCCGCTCATCGCGATGAGGCCACGATGAACGGGGCACAGACCGTCCTCAAAGTGCCGAGGTTTGCGGGGGTATCGTGCAGCAAGATAGTATTTGGGTACCGCGGGAACGATCGCGCTGACCGGCCTTTGTTGTTTTTCCAGAACTAATTCCCGAACCTATCAGCGGACGTTGCGGTTCCTACCGACATGAAAATTCACGAGTATCAGGCAAAAGAGATCCTGGCGAAGTATGGCGTTGCCGTGCCCAAGGGCGAGATGGCCAATACGCCGGAAGAAGCGGCCGAAGTGGCCCGCGGACTATTCGCCGAGGGCGCCAATGGCGTGGTGGTGAAAGCGCAGATTCACGCAGGTGGCCGCGGCAAGGGCGGCGGCGTGAAGGTGGCGCGCACGCGCGACGAGGCTGAGACGCATGTGAAGAACATTCTCGGCATGCAGCTCGTTACGCACCAGACCGGCCCGCAGGGGCAGAAGGTGCAGCGACTGCTGATCGAGGAGACGGCGGCCATTGATCGCGAGCTCTATCTGGGGATCGTGCTCGATCGCGCCACTGGAAGACTCGTCTTTATGGCTTCGCAGGCCGGCGGCATGGAGATTGAGGAAGTCGCGGCAAAGACGCCGGAGGCCATCTTCAAAGAGACCATCGATCCGGCGGTGGGGTTCGGCGCATGGCAGGCGCGCAAGCTGGCGTTCGCGCTGGGGCTGAAGCCGACGCAGATCAATGCGGCCGTCGCATTTCTGCAGAGTCTCTACAAGGCTTTCATGGATACAGACGCGTCGCTGGTGGAGATCAATCCGTTCATCACGACGAAGGATGACAAGCTGTTTGCGCTGGACGCGAAGATTACGTTCGACGATAACGCGCTCTTCCGCCATCCGGCGATCAAGGCGCTGCGCGATGTGGCCGAGGAAGATCCGCTGGAAGTGGAAGCGAGCAAGTACGCGCTGAACTACATCAAGCTGGACGGGACGATTGCCTGCATGGTGAACGGCGCGGGCCTGGCGATGGCGACGATGGACATCATTCAATACGCCGGCGGCTCGCCTGCGAACTTTCTGGATGTAGGCGGCGGCGCGACGCAGGAACAGATCGAACATGCATTCGGAATTTTGCTGTCGGATGCGAATGTGAAGGCGATCTTCATTAATATTTTTGGCGGCATTCTGCGCGTGGATCGGCTGGCGACGGGCGTTGTTGCGGCTGCGAAGAACTTGAACGTGAAGGTGCCGATTGTGCTGCGGCTTGAAGGAACCAACGTTGAAGAGGGCCGCAAGATTCTGAAGGAGTCGGGTTTGAATTTCCAGGTCGGCGCGACGATGAAGGAAGCTGCGGAGCTGGTGGTAAAGGCAGCTGCTAGCCGCTAGCTTCTAGCTCCTAGTTCATTTCTGCTGGAATTGGTAGCGGTGACTTCTTCAGGAATCGAAAGAGACCTGGATCCTGATATCTCAATGTTTTTTGAAAGCTAGTAGCTAGAAGCTAGCAGCTAGGAGCTGAATTTAAATGACGGTTTTAGTGGATAACGATACGCGGCTCATCGTGCAGGGAATTACCGGAAAAGAAGGCACATTTCATGCGCTTGGGTGCGCGGAGTACGGCACCAAGGTTGTGGGCGGTGTGACTCCGGGCAAGGGCGGAACCAAGCATGAAGGCTGGCCGGTGTTCAACACGGTGTCCGATGCGGTAAAAGAGACAGGCGCGAATGCGACCATGATTTTTGTGCCGCCGCCGTTTGCTGCCGACGCCATTCTCGAGGCTGAGGACGCAGGCATTCCGCTGATCGTGTGCATCACCGAAGGCATTCCCACGCTCGACATGGTGAAGGTGTGGGCGAAGCTGAAGTCGTCGAAGTCGCGGCTGATCGGGCCGAATTGTCCGGGAGTGATTTCGCCGGGCAAAGCGAAGATCGGCATCATGCCGGGACGGATTCACAAGGAAGGCTCGGTCGGCATCGTGTCGCGCTCCGGAACTCTTACGTATGAGGCCGTGCATCAGCTCACGCAGCGCGGCATAGGGCAGTCTACGGCGATTGGGATTGGCGGCGATCCGATTATCGGCACGACGCACATCGATGCGCTGCGCCTGCTGAATGATGATCCTGAGACCGAGGCAATCATCATGATTGGCGAAATCGGCGGATCGGCCGAAGAAGCTGCCGCGGAGTTTGTGAAGCAGCATGTGAAGAAACCGGTGGTGGG
>NZ_JBARMD010000237.1:0-2953 GCF_049802275.1 Occallatibacter sp.
ATGGGCACGCGCGGCCGCCCATAACGAGGCGCCGCACTCCAGCACCATCCACGCCAGGGTGATCCACTGCAGCCACGCCACTTGCCGCGGCAGCGCCGCAGCCGGCGCGCACGATCCACAGCACGCATCTCGAACATCGGATTGCATAGAAAGAAAATCTCAGGCTCTAATGCGCCTCAAGGCTGATAATCCGGGCGCTTTGGTTGAGGAGAAATTCCAGTCGCCACCTTCGGGCCGCCGCCACTCGCGCTCTTCGCATCGCCCGACTCAGCCGTCGTAATGCCGATAACCACAGGGTGTTTTTTGCCGCCTGCCACGTGCGTATCGCTTGACTGAATCCCGATGACCACTGGATGCTTCTGCGTCGAGCCATGGGGGGGCTGCCCGTTCCCTGCGTAGAAATACTGCGTATCGGTTGAATTCCCGTTCATGACCTCAACCTTCAACGGTGCAGGCGCATTCTTCAGGTCTCCGCTCACGGACACATTCTTGTCGGACTGGAAGACGACATTCTTTGTCGACGACCCGTTGATCACTTCAACCGAGTTCTGGGTGTACTCGGGCCGGTAAGCAGGCCGCTTGGCTCCTCGCTCCGCAGATTTCGAGGGTTGCTTCCGATGATGTGTCTTCCCGGTCGGTGCAGCCTTCGTTTGCGGGCCGGAATCCTTCGCTGCGCTCTGAAGCGTGGATTGCTCTGTCGACTGCGGATTTGCCTGTTGTCCAGACGACATCGCCGAGACAAAGGCCAGGGAGAAAATGCAACTCATGAATTTCAGCCGCATCATTCGATCTCCTTGTCGATCGTCCCGTCCAGGTGTCAATGCCCGATCATGACTGACGTCGCAGCTACTCCTTCAACGTCACCGAAATCTTTCGCGCGTCGCCGCCTGCCGATGAAATCGCAATGTCGCCGGTTGCTTTCTTGCGAATGCTCTTGAACTTCTCGCCCCACTCGACCAGCACCAGCGCGTCTGGAGTCAGCAGTTCATCAAGGCCCAGCGTCTCCAATTGCCGCTCACCCTCAAGCCTGTAGACATCGAGGTGGAAGAGTTTGACGGGCTTCCCTTCGCGTGTGCCGTCATACTCATGCAGCAGCGTAAATGTGGGACTCGTAACCTCGTCGGGTTCCGCTGCATCCAGCGCCTGCGCGATGCCCTTCACCAAGGTGGTCTTGCCCGTTCCGAGGTCGCCGCGAAGAATCAGCAATTGCGGCGGCGCGAGCAAATTCACGAGCTTGCGTCCTACCTCAACGGTGTCGGCGCCGCTCTTTGTTACGAATTCGTGAATCCGTCCTTCGGCAACTGGGGCTTCCTTGCTCATTCGGCCTCTGCGGAGCGCATCCCCAGCCTACTCGCGGCCGGGAGCCCCTGCAACCAAACATACCCTCTTTGGGCGCCTTTGGAAAAGCGGAAAGGCCGATAACGAAACGCACGAGAAAAATATTCCAGGCTGTCGGTCGCGAGCAGTGTGTGCTCATCCGTAGCGTGTACGGCGAGATCCGCAGCAAACCCATGCAGATAAACCGCTGCCTCCACTGCATGCGCCATATCATCTTCAAATTGCGCGAGCATCGCTGCAATCACGCCTGTCAGGATGTCGCCACTGCCACCCTTCGCCATTCCAGGATTACCCGACGTATTCACCGCGACTTGTCCGTCAGGGTGCGCGACCAGGGTGCGCGACCCCTTCAGCACCAGCGTCACCCCGGTTTCGCGAACGAAATTCCGCGCTGTCTCCAGCCGGTTGGCCTGAATCTCCGCCACGCTCTTCCCTGTCAAACGCGCCATTTCACCAGGATGCGGCGTCAACACCACAGCGCGCCCCGACTTCGCGACTTCAGTCATCTTCTCCATCAAAAACGAATTCGCTGCCAGCGTATTCAGCCCATCGGCATCGATCACCACCGGCAGCTTCGTGTCTGACAACACCGCCTCCAGCAGAATCTCCGTGCCCGGCCCCTCACCCAATCCCGGCCCCACGGCAATCACCGTCTTGCGTTCGATCAGCCTCTGAAACTGCTGGGCGGTGATGCCCTTGCTCGCCATCTCGCCCGTGGGACTCGCCAACATCGGCCACGTCATCAGTTCCGGCGCAAAGCTTGATACCAGCGAGACAATCGACGCAGGTACCGCCGCTGTCACCAATCCCGCGCCTGCTCGCAACGCTGCCATCGAAGTCATCGCCGGCGCGCCCGACTTCCCTACTGACCCGCCAATCACCAGCACGTGTCCGAACTTGCCCTTATTTGAATCCGCCGGTCGCGGCTGCTCCACCAGCGCATGCGAACTCCCCGCCCAGGTCAGCCGCTGTTCTGAAACAATCGCCTCCTCCGGTGAACCGATTGGAGCCACCACAATCGGTTGATTCCATCGTCGTGTCATCTCGCCGAAAACATGCGCCACCTTGGGCGCCGTAAACGTGATCACTGCATCCGAGGGAAACGTCTCGTCTTCCACCTTGCTGTTTGTCGCATCCGCTTGCCAGCCTGAGGGCACATCGACTGAAAGAAATGGTGCAGCACTCGCGCTCGCCCACTCCATCGCCGCCAGCGCCAACCCCTTCATCGGTGGTTTGAATCCCGTCCCCAGCACCGCATCAATGATCAGATCCGCTTCAAGCGCGGCATTGTGTGCTCTCAGTTCCGCCGCCGAATTCACTTCGTACAAATATTTATTCGGAGAGACGCTCAACTCACGCCAGGCAGTCGCTGCATCGCCCTTCAGCTCATACTGCGACCCCAGCAGCAGCGTCGTGACTTCGAGCCCAGCCTTCGCCAGCAGCCGCGCCGCCATCATTCCGTCTCCGCCGTTGTTGCCTTTGCCGCACAGCACGACAATGCGCCGGCGCTCAGGCAATTCACGCAGAACGAAGCGGGCCACTGCGCGGCCGGCATGCTCCATCGGTTCAAGGGACGAGATGCCGAAGCGGTCGGTGGTAACCCGATCGGCGGTCG
>NZ_JBARMD010000238.1:0-22186 GCF_049802275.1 Occallatibacter sp.
TTCGCTTGTTTTCGAAAGCGGACGTTTTCGCTTGCGAACGACAACGACGAATAGTCCGCAATACTCAATTTTTGGATTCTAAAGTGGTAGGCGAGGCGGGAATCGAACCCACAACCCCCGGCTTAGAAGGCCGGTGCTCTATCCGATTGAGCTACTCGCCCGCTTTTCTTCATTGTAGCTTTGAATGATCTCATGCGGAAACCGGGATCTTTCGCGAATCATGTCCCTCATCCTGCTGCCGACACGATGGTTTTGGAAAACCGCGAAAGACACTCTGCGAGCCTGGATTTCGCGTCGCTCTCCGTTTGGCCGCAAGCCGTGAAGTATGCCGTCATGCCGAGGTCATTCAAGTCAACCTCAACATGCGCGCGTCGAACGACCAGATCGACCCTGCAGCACCGGAGCGGTATATCCCGCAGCCGGGCGCACAATTCTCTGCAAACCAGTTCTGCCCTGGATGGAAGATCCCATCGCTCATCCTCACACATCAGCAGATCGACATAGCATGCAACGGCATGATTCGCCTCAGCTCTCGCTGCGTCGAGTTCATCTGGATCAATCCGGCCGGGATCGAAGACGTCGGTCTTGCATGTCCATACCGGTGAGTTCATGGCGTTCAGTCGCGCGAGCGCGTCCGCAAGACCAGGCAGAAGCCGGGCTTCCGCAAGATCGCCGGCCCGCTCCGGGTCGGCACGCAAATCCACGAAGCCAGTCCAATGCGCCTCGACAACGGGAGCATCGCCGCCGATCTCAAGCTCCCAGTCAGCTTCCATTGGACCGGGTAGCCACTTCCGTCGCACTGACAAATCGCATGAGGTAGCGGATGATGCTGGCCTCAGCCCAATGAATGTCGTCGCCTCGGTCGCGCGAAAGGTAAGCGCAGTGCCCGCCATGCTGTGTCTCGACCAGCAGGATGTTGGGATTTGCAATCAGTGCGGCGCGGGTCTCCGGCAACATACGAACGAAAGGATCATCCAGCGCACGAATGATCAGGGTGGGGACTTCAATCTTGTCGACCACGCGCGCACTCGCGGCGCGGTAGTAGTAATCGTCGGCATCGCGAAAACCGCAATAACGGGCGACGATCTTATCGTCAAACTGTCGCAGCGAACGAATGGTCCCCACGCCGTCTGTCACATAGATGTGCGGGAAGAGCGCAGCCTTGCGACGGAATCGACGCATCAGCCCCCGCAGGAAGTGCCATTCATACCCGCGATTTACGGGCTCGTGCAAAGCGTCCGATCCGGCCGCAAGATCGATGGCCGGGCACACGGTTGCAACGGCGCACAGGGGCGCCGCGCTTCCCCACTCCCCAGCCAGCTTGAGCACGAGGTTGCCGCCCATCGAGTAGCCAATCAGAGCCACGCGCTCCAGTCCAAACCGCCCGGCGTAGTGGCGCATCACCGCGCTAACATCCGACGACAAGCCGGAGTGATACAACGTGGGTGTCAGTTCGTCGGTGTCGCCGCAATTGCGCATGTTCATGCGTACGACGTTGAATCCGGCCGCCCACGCCCTGGCTGTAATTCCCTTGATGTACCGCGATTCCGACGAGCCCTCAAGTCCGTGCACTAGGATCACTGTCAGGCAGCGCGCGCGTATCGGCATCGGTTGCCAATTGCAGAAGCACTTCACGCGGCTGCCATCTTGAGGATCGACTTCAACCAGCTCGGCCACCGAGGGACAGAGAAACGGAGGTCTTGGCAGATAATTGCCAAAGATGGTCTGCAGGTGTCCATTTTTCAATCCCCGGCGCGGCTTGAATGGAGGCAGACCCGCCTTCAACATTTCTGCTGCATCGGCATGAAGTTCATTTTGGGGAATTTCAGGGCTCACAAAGATTCGGCTATCCGACTACCCCAGGGCTCTCGGAGAATATACAAATTGGGGCGGCTAGTGGAGATCGAACGTTACGACTCATACTACTATCAGCACAGAATCCACGTTGTCACGGTTGACGGGAATGCGATTGTTACCAAGGACCATTGCACGCTGGACTCGCCAGAGACAGTATGTTCTGAGCGGCCAAGCAAGCGCAACTCAGATTTTACTCTTGCAAGCAGGATCGCTCTCTAGGATGGCCTGAGGCAGTCACCTGCCACAGGCTCCCAAAGCGGCCATTTTTTGCGCGGGAGGCTCTTGATGTCAATGATGGTTTGCTCCCGCTCGGCAACCCAATCTATTTTGGCTACCGAAACGACTCGCAAAGGAAAGGACCATCATGCGTCGTGCACTATACCTGGCTCTGCTCGCGTGCAGCGCGTTCACAGTGGCCGCGCAGCATGAGCCCGGCAATCAGTCTCTCCCAGGAAGCCGTACCGTCATGGATGCGCACAACTGCTATCCGTATTATGAATGGTGGTACGACCGCATTGACCGCGCGCTCTCTGCTGGTACACCGCTTGCAATTGAGCAGGATCTCTATTGGTATACCGACGCAAGGACGGGGAAATCCTGGTCCATCGTTGCCCACGGCGCTCCTATCAGCGGGCACGAGCCGACCATGGAGCGCTACTTCTTCGACCGCGTTCGTCCCATCGTCGAACGCGCTCTGAAGGAAGATAATCATGCAGACTGGCCGCTCATCACGCTAAATCTCGACTTCAAAACCGAGGAACCCCAGCACCTTGAGGCCGTCTGGGCACTGTTGACGAAGTATCAGAACTGGCTCACGACAGCGCCGAAAACATCCGATCCAAACAACGTCCAGCCCCTCGCTGTGCGACCCATTCTCGTGCTTACGGGTGAGTCAGACGCGCAGGAGAAAGTGTTCTTCGATGATGTTCCCGTGGGCGATCGGCTACTGGTGTTCGGCGCCGTGCATACCAACACAAAACAGCCGATGGCCCCGCCCGAAGTTCTCGAGCCCTCTTCGGCAACTAACTATCGACGCTGGTGGAACAATCCGTGGAGTGTAGTTGAGAACGAAGGCCAGCAGCCATCACGCGCGTGGAGCCCTGCCGACGAGGAGCGCCTGCGCCTGCTGGTGCAACACGCACATTCCCATCGACTCTGGATTCGGTTCTATACTCTCGACGGTGCAACCGAAAAGGAAGAAAGCTGTAACGGTTGGTTTCGAAGCTATAACTTTGGTTCGCTTGCGGCCGCCCGGGAGCGCTGGCGCGCCGCTCAAAAGGCAGGAGTAGACTACATCGCGAGCGATCAATATGAGTTGTTGGCAGAGTTTCTTCGCGGCTCGGCCGGCGGCCCATCCAAGATCGGGGTTATGCGGCCTTCAGGTACTTGGACTGACTCCCTAAGAGCATCGAATGAACATGCTGAAGGGCAATCCTGCGAACCTCGGGATCAGCCTGGACGACCCTAGTTACCAGGTATCAGAGCAGGCCTCCAGTTGCTGCCCCATTTCGAGGGTTTTGGTCCCATGACGAAATGAAGGACACCTCCAGCCTGGATCTGCTCCCACGTAATGACCGGAATATCGAGCGGCGTTTTATTCAGGGACGCAGATTGAATATAGACGTTCTCGGCGGAGTTGTTGCTTGCTTCTACGCGAAATGTTTTGCCATTGACGAGTGTGAGTGAGATCTCGCGGTACATTGGACTTCCAATCATGTACTCTCCGCTTGCCGGATTCACGGGATAGAAGCCCATCGCTGTGAAGAGAAGCCATGCGGACATCTGACCACAATCGTCGTCTCCATCAAGGCCTCCCGGACTCGCGTCGTATTCTTTTGCGGCAATCTTGCGCACCATCGCCTGCGCCTTCCACGGCTGCCCGCCGAAGTCGTAGAGATAGCCGTAGTGGTGACTCGGCTCGTTGTTGTGCACGTTGTGACCGCCGCTGAAATGCTGATCCAGTTTGTTGTCGTAGTTTTCTGCTCCCCCCATCAACTGGATCAAACCTGCCTGGTCGTGTAGTGGAGACCACGTATAAACCCAGGCATCGCCTTCCGTCCATCCAGAGGCGGACCGATTCTCAGGGTCGTCCCTCCCGCCGCCGATCGGCGCCCATTTGCCATCTGACGTCCGGCCGTTCATCAGTCCGATGGCTGGGTTGTAGAGGTTACGGTCATTCAAAGAACGCTTTAGAAAGAAACTAAAATCCGCTGTTCTCCCGAGCGCTTTTGCAATCTGCGCAACGCACCAGTCGTCGTAGCTGTCTTCGAGGGTGCGAGAAGCCGCCTCGTCGGTCTTGTCCGTCGGAATATAGCCGAGTTGTTTGTAATAGGTGAGGCCGCCCCGTGCTTCATAGGGTGTATGCTCTTCGCGATCCAACCATCGCCGGGTCGTATCTCCATCGGGCGGTGTCATCGCGTCTTTGTAGACGGCCTGCCACGCAAGCTGGCGATCGAAACCGTTAAACCCTTTCCTGAATGCTTCGGCAACAAGAGAGTCCGCATGGGTTCCGATCATGATGTTGGTGTAGCTCGGATTGGGCCACTTGGGCATCCAGCCGCCTTCTTTGAAATTCTGCAGGAGGGCGGTGATCATGCCGCTGATGCGCTCCGGGGCGAGCAGTGTAAGCATGCTGTTTTCTGCCCGGAAAGTGTCCCAGATTGAATAAGCGGTATAACTCTCACCGCTGTGAACGGAATCGTCAAACGCGCTGTAGTAGCGACCGTATTCAGAAAACATGCGCGGATACAACAGGGCGTGATACATCGCCGTGTAAATCAGCGCCTTGTCATTATCGGCGGCGCCGGCAATCTGGAGGCTTGATAGCTTCTGGTTCCATTGCGCGCGCAGCTTTTCCTGCACGACGCGAAAATCCCACCCGGGAATCTCCCGCCTGAGATTTTCGCGCGCCTGGTCGATGCTGATGAATGATGTTCCTATGCGGGCCTGGATCGTCTGCCCGGGTTTGAACTCCGCGTACGCTCCGCGGCTTGTTTCACTCTGTCCACTGTCCATTCCGTAGGTCTTCATATGCAGCGGCGGCTGCTCAAACTGGACCACGAAGTATCCTTTGAAATTTGGCAGTGCAAACGGGCCGAGGTGTGCATCCATTCGATGCGGGTTATAGCCCGTAATCTCGCGCGCTTCAGGATCAACCGATGCCATTCCTGCGATTCCGGGCCGGGAGGCCTCGACAATTAGCCGGGCGTTCGCTGCGTTTGGAAAGGTGAATCGAAAGAAGGCGGAGCGTTCAGTGGCTGTCATCTCCGCCCGAATTTTTCCAGCGCTGCCCGCATCCAGCGAGACTAGGTAATAATCGGGTCGCGCAGTTTCAGAAGCGTGGCTGTACCCGAGCTTGCGAGATTCTGGCGTGGTGCGCAGTTCACCTACCTGCGGGATGATTGTGACGTAGCCGTAATCGCCCATCCAGATCGCGGGCTGATGCGTGCCGATGAAGCCTGAGATTGTGGTGTCGTCGTGGTTGTAAGACGTGATGCTGATCTTGTTTTGTCGCGTCTGCGGTGTCCAGTCCGTCATGCCGAACGGCGTCGTCACAAAGGGCATCGTGCCGCCGTACCCGATGGCGCTTCTTTGAGTGCCAATCAGGGGATTTACGTATGAGACAGCATCGTTCTGGGCCATCAAACCTGTTGCCGTGCCCATAGCGAGCAAGACAATTGCTGCCGAAAGGTTATTCATAAACTGGAATTGTAACTGTCCTTGTCATTGCGCTTTCTAGTGCATCGCTGCTTCCGATTCGCTCGGCGGTTCGAGACCGTTGAGCGTGGTGTATAGAGATTGAGTAGCTTCGAGCATTGGATTCTCGTCTGCGGTAGAAATCGCGAGGATTCGAATCTTGTCGTTGTTCGGGAGCTTGAGAGTCTTTGCACTCCCAGGCGCGTTGAGAGCGTACGCGAAGAGGTAAGAATACCGGTACGGCTGGTTGAGTCCATCGGCAGTGTGCTGGTGGGATGCGTACCATGCAAGGCTCGCTGGTTTCACATAGCCCGGACGGAGGCCGACGTAGTCTTCCGGATATCGTGGAGAAACCGGACGTTTTTCGCGCGCTTCGAAATCGGCGGGCGGCCAGACTGCATGATTTGCTGAGATCGCCCAATCCCGTTCTGTCTGGTTCTTCCAGAGACGCGTATCCCATTGGCCGACAAACCCTGTCCAACCCTGGATGTCCAGATCGACTTTCGCGTTGCCGACATAGAATGTGGCGTTTTGATCTGCATCCGCAGAGGCGGCAAGGATATAGATACGGTTGAAATGACCGTCAGGCAATGAGATCGTCTGCCCTTTCGCAACAAGCGCATTCGGAGTGCCGGTTTTTGCCGGGGCGAGTTCAAACTCCACATCACGATACGTGATCTTCGCGGGCAGCATCTCCGCCGGCATTGCCTTGCCTGTGCCATCGAAGCCTCCTCCGGCGGTTTGGGTGTCATCATTGGTTGCAACGGCAAGGTCGTATTTGAGCTTCACCGGATGCGAGTTTACGGTAGTCAGCTTTGTCACAGGCGCACCGAGGCGGAGCGCAAACGTCCGAGGCTGATATGGCGTGAACGAAGTGATGAGTTGACCATCAGTAATAGTTGCTGCACCTACCGGCTGTTCCTGCGCGTTGACTTCGCGCGCGGCAGCCACTGGACCAGCAAAAGAAACGCGCACATCCTGTGCTGGTTCGCCATCGAGTTCCACCATTCTGAGAATGATTTCGTCGATGTCCTCGGCTTTCTTCAACGCGAGCACGCGAATGCGCGAGTTGTTCAGATGAACGAGAGAGAAGCTTTTTCCGAGTGCTCCTTTGTGCGCCACCGTCTGGAAGGCAATGAGGGGGTCATTGAGGCGGTAGGCCTGCCAATCTGTCTGCGCTTTGCGCCAATCGCCGGTGTGGCCCGCCAGGCCAAATACGATTTCATGATGGCCCCAGTCTTGATTCGCCTGATCTGTGTAGCCCGACGGCCGGCCATTGGGTGGAGGCTGGATTCCCGGCGATCGCAATAAGGTCAGACGGATGGTATTGTCGGCTGGCTTATCAGAGCCATTCTTGAAGTTGGTCAGGACCGTTGTTCCGAAGGCGCCACTCTTGTCGGAGAGATCGATCCAGCGATGGGAGGCTACCTCGAACTGCCTCTCATTTGCATTGGGCCGTTGAACTGTTCCGATCCCCCAGTTGTATGTGGCGTTTTCGTTCGAGGCGCTTAAGGGAATCACGGCTTTGAGATTGGCCGACAGAGTTTTCCAGTCAATTGCATTGGAGAATTCGACACGATTTCCCGCATCGCCTGCTGCAAGACTTACCGTCTGAACGAACTTGGAGCCTTCTGTCTCGCGTGTTACTTCGAGCGATACGCGGACTGGACCTTTCTCCTTGATACGAACATTTGCCGGACCGCCAACATACGCGCGCGGAGGAGCTTGTTCCTGGTCGAAATCCATGTTCCACGCCGGATACACTTTGGGCTTGTCATTCGAGATCGCCAGGCGCATCGGAGCAGCGAGCAATTCCTTGTGCAGTGATTTATCGAAGATGCTCGCGACATCGCCATCGGAATTCAGCTTCACGAGGTAGCGTGCATTCTCGATGCTGGAATTTGTCACTTTTAGTTCTGAACTGGAATTCGACCCGCGTGCAGGGGTAACGCTGTAGACGGCGTAGCCAACCGAAGGCGCTTTAGCTACGAAAAGAACTTCGCCGTTCTCAACCTGCGACGGCACTTCCTTCCCCTCTGCATCAGTTACGCGGGCGGATTGTGGAGCTCCTCCCGGAAAAACAATGCGGGCTTCAACAACATCTTCGCGACTGACGTTGAGCGGATTGAAAACGACGATCGGAATTCCACCGACGTTCGTATCGAGTCCTGATGCGATCGCCTCAGTGGCACTCGTCAACACACCCTCAAACTGATTCGCTGCTATAACGTCATCATTCCAGGCAAACTCGTATGCCCGGGGAGTCGCGGTTCCGGCTGCCGTGTCGTGGAAGTGGCCGCCCAGTTCCAGCATCCAGGCATCATTGAGCCGCTGCTGGGGATAGGTTCTCCCCCCCATCCACGCAGCGGCAACAGAGGCTTTCTCTGCCGCGTCGGCCAGAAGCTCGTTTTGGATGACCCAGCGTTTGTGGTATGCCTGCGATGTCAAAGAGCCAGCCGAGTGATTGATCAGCTCAAGATCTCCTTTGTACTGCGGCAGGTGGGTCGACATCGCCGGCGTGATGTCCCTGAAGAGTTGATCCGCGGCGGTCTCCATAACATGCACAGGGCCTTCTCCCACCTTCACCGGAGCCCCGGCGGGCTGGGTGGCCGGCGCTTCTCCCATTGCGAAGGCAGATCGTGGCGGAGAGGGCAATACAGTCTCACTCTTCGTGACAATAGCTTCGAGCAATTTGACGGTGGATTCCTGGGTGGCCCCGCCGATATCACCGGTGCCGACGTAGTGATAATCGGCGAACACTCCGGTGACTTTCCCGTCGAGATCTATACGCTTGACCCAGTCTTGTTCCTGTGGCCTCTGCCGCGCGACGGCGGCGGCCTGCTGCGGAGTCAGGCGTGCGCGCTCCTCACTCGTCAGTTGCGGTCCCGATGCCGACACTGCCGTCGGCTCTTTGCTGAGATCGGTGTAGACATTGCTTCCGTACCCGCCAGGATTGAGAGCGGCGATCACGCCCTTTCCGTCCGGGCCCACCCATACTCCAACATTAAAGGGAATGCCTTCCGGGGTTTGCTCAGGCGAATCAGGACCTCCAACTTTCGGAGCAGGCTGCCACTGCGCGTTGAGCTTCTGCGTCGAAAAGCCTTTCACGCCAGCGTGCGCAAGAATGCTCGGAAGAGAAGCGGGGAACCCGAAGCAGTCTGGCAGCATATACTCCTCGCTCGCCTTGCCGAAATCCTTTCGAAAATACTCATTTCCATAAAGGATCTGTCGAAAGATTCCTTCCGCGCTGGGGAGATTTACGTCTCCTTCCTCCACGGACGAGCCTGCGGGAAACCATCGCCCGGCGGCGACGTACTTCTTCAATCGCGCATAGTCTGCTGGAAAATACTCCTTCATCAAGCGATATCGATTTGCCCCGGTCCAATTGAAAACGTAGTGAGGGTATCGATCGATGTAATCGAAATTCACACGCATCGTTTTGAGCAGATATTCGCTGATAGTCTGCGGAAACTCCCAACGCCACTGCGTATCCAGGTGTGCGTAAGGAACGACGTACAGTGTGGGCGTGCTCGTGATGTCAGGAGCTTTCATCGTCTGACTGCGAGCCGCGAAAGGCAGGCAACACGCCACAAGCGAAAAAATAAGCGCGGTGAAACAACTAAAAGGTTTTCTCATAGAAGTTCGCAAGGGTGGGTTGGAGTATTGACCTGGATTGCGGAAAAGTGTGGGCATATGAGTAGTTAATCCGTGCTCGAGTCGAGGAGAAGGGGCCTCGTTTTTGTTGTCGACGAGAACTCCGCACCACGATGGAGCGGAGTTCTCGTCGACTTGTATGCAAGTTAAAACACGAACCTCAAACCAACCTGGATGTTTCTCGGATTGGACGTGGATTTCTGAGTTATCTGCCCGAAGGTGCCAGCTGTCGGATTTAACTGGAGACCGCCTGCTTGTCCAATCTGCGCCCAGTTGGGATGATTGATGAAGTTGTAGGCATCTGCATTGAACTCGAACCCGGCTCTATCGTTGATGGGGAAATTCTTCTTGAGGGAGAGGTTCCAGTTCTGGAAGCCAGGCCCGTAGATGCTGTCGCGGACGCCATTTTGCAGATTGAAGGTGCCCGCAGCCGGCTGGGTGAAGATGGGCGAGCCATCAGGGTTGGTTGTGGAGAAGTACTTGTTGCCTTGCTGCCCGGGATACCCAGAAAACTTCTTGAGGATATGCGGACTTCCGTTCTTGACCCAGAACTGCCCCTCGGAGGTGTTCGTACCGCAACCGAAGCTGCCGACCTCGCCAACGCCGGCATAGTCGTTGTTCGTTCCCACACCGCATGGCTGCCCCGTTTGGAACTGTGAACTTCCGCTCAGCTGCCAGCCACCAATGATTTTCCCAGTGATGGTGTTCTGATTACGAAAGAACGGCAGGGCGTAGAGGTAGTTGATGACTAGCGCATTGCGGGCATCATACTCTGACGGGCCCCAGAGATTAGTCACGTTGTATGTGTCGGGAACGATGTCGCGATAGTTCGAACCATCGTCCATGCTCCTCGCCCATGTGTAGCTGACGCCGAACATGAGGTTATTGGTAAAGTGGCGGTTCCAACTGACTTGCATTGCGTTGTAGCTTGCACCGCCGTTGCTTTGCTCCTGCTGAATAGCAGCGAAGCCAAGATACGGGCGCAGGTAGTTCACGTTCTTGCCAGGATTTGCTTGAATTGCGCCAGCTGTGGGCTGATTGATGTCAAACACGCGCCAGTTATGGTATCCGCGACCGCCGACATAAGCGAGGGTGAACGTCGAGTTCAACGGAAGTTCACGTTGGAAAGAAACATTCCAGTTCCACCGGATTGGAGATTTCAGGTTGTTGACGAGCGAAGTGACCGTCAACGGAGGAGCTACGGTCGGGTTCAGCGCTACGCCGGGATTGTCCACCATTGAGGCAAAACTGCCCGCGACCGCCGCAACAGTGACGAACGGCTGAAAGGGAGGGTTGCCGCCGGGGAAAATATTGTCGAGCAGGCCCATGCGGGTGGCAAACTCACCTGCACCCGCGCGTAGCACGGTCTTGGGGTCGAGCTGGAGGGCAATGCCCAGACGCGGTTGAACAGTGGTCGCGATGTTCACGTAGCCTTTATTGAGGTGTGGAGCAAACAAGGCATTGCAAGGACCGCCCGCACAGGCAGTCGAATTCGGCCCCGATCCAACCACACCGTGAGCGGCTGCGGAACTCGGGAACTGGCTGAAGCCCGGAATGACAACCCCGTTATAGGCGTTTCCTGTTCCGAGGGTTATGTTGCCTGTCGTCGGACTGACAACTGGAACCTGACTCTTGTCGTACGACGCCGGATCGAAGTACGCTGCGTTGCCCCACGCCGGTTTGTATGGGGTAAGACTCGTTACCCGAATTCCATAGTCGATGTGCAGTCTTGGCGTTACCTTCCACGAGTCTTGAACGAACTCCTCATACATCTGGCCCGTCCAACTTGTGTACGCCCTCGGTCCAATCTCGGTGTAGCTGTCAGCCAATCCGAGCGCAAGATTGGCGATACCCGCTCCAGTGGTACCGTTCAAGCCGCTGCGATTATCGGTAAACACGAACGATCCGTTTTGATTGTTTGCGCCTCCTGGAACAGTCGCCACGTTGATCTGGTCGTTATCGTTTTCGCCCTGATAGTTCACAAAGATCCCGCCCTTTAACGTGTGATTACCCAAGACCTTTGTCACACTGTCGCTAATGGTGTAGATCGGGCCTTGAGAATGCGAAGGATAAGGACCGCCGGCAAGACCGTAAAAGTTCGGAACGGTGACCGTCGGGATCTTCTCCTCCGCAGATTTGGCTCCCGGAATAATGTACGGGAAGTTGATTCCCAGAGTGCCCCGGTTGAAGCCTGCCAACGCTGTATTTACCGGGATATACACACGGTCGATACTTACCGTGCCGCGCAATTCGTTGATGAGCGTCGGGGAGACTGTCCAGGTCCACGCAAGGACATTGGTCTGATTGGGACGATTGAAGTACTTGCCCGTCAGGCCTGATCCCTGGTCGAAAGGCTGGTATTCAAAATAGGTGGCATATTGGCGCCGGAACTCAAGACGGTGGTTCGAGCTTAGAAGGAAGTCAATGTTGATAATCTGTTTGGTTTGATTAATGGGGTGGGCCGCTTGGCCGATCCAGTTCTGCGTACCTGACAAGTAGCCGGGAGTAGGCGCGGGATACGCGTTCAGAATCGCCATGCCGTTAGGGCTTAATCCTGCTGGGATAACGTTGTTTGGGTATTGAACGCAGCTTGCTGCCCCTTTCACCGGGCAGGTAGTCGGGTCGTATATCTTGGTCACGCCGGAGTACCAGGGATTTGGACTCAGCAACTCGCTGAAGTCTCCCTGGCGCATGAGCATGGTGGGCACGGCTTGAGTCTGAGTGTCCGTGAAACGGTAGCGAATCCATTCTTGATTGAAAAACCAGAAGAGCTTTTGGCGAAGAGGATCCGTCCAGTGGATTCCGGGAATCCAAACCGGACCGCCTACGGCGAAGCCAAAGTTGTTGTAACGAAAGGGGGGAGCAAAGCGTGTCGTTGGGCTTTGATTCCGCGTCCAGGTGTTGGCGTTCATTGCGGAGTTTCTCAAATACTCGTACGCCGAGCCGTGAAAATCATGTCCGCCACTCTTGGTGATGATCCGAACCTGGCCACCTGCTGCACCGCCGTATTCGGCCTGATAGTCAGCGGTGAGTACCTGCATCTCCGCGGTTGCGTCAACGCTGGCAACGCCGATGACTGCTCCGCTGCCGCGGGTGCGGACTGCGGGTGCACCATCGAACGTCACCAGCGTATCCTGCGTCCGAGCTCCGTTAATCTGAAAGGGAACGCCGCCGCCGACCGCAAAGTTGAAATCGCCAAGAGTTGAGCTGCTGCGAAGGCCGGGGAGCAGGGAGCCCATGTACAAGGGATTGCGGCCATTCAGCTCCTGGTCGCTGATCTGTCTCCCCGAGACCTGGCTTTGTACTGATCCGGATTCGGTTTGAAGGACGGACGCGGTAGCGGTCACCTCAACCGTCTCGCTGGTCGCGCCGACGGAAAGGCCCGCATCCAGCGAGAGCGTTGTGCTGGCATTCAGCTTGTTGTGCGCGCTGGTGAACTTCTTGAACCCGGGTGCCTCGGTGCTCATGGTGTAAACCGCAGGGCGCAGGTTCGTAACGGTGTAGTGACCTTGCGAATCGGTGGTTGCCTTGTGCGATTCGCCGGTGCTCTCATTGAGAATTTCTACCTGCGCATTTGGTACGCCCGCACCCGATTGATCTCGAACAAATCCACTGATTGTGCCCACATCGGATTGAGCGAATCCATGGGCTGGGAACAGAAGGGCAATCGATAGAACGGCGCAGAGAGACCAGATATGCATTTGAATAGCTTTCCGCATGGCGACTCCTTTGAAATGAGAATGCGTGAATCGTTTGATATCTCTTGCTTTTGGGGGCTTCGCAACCGCTAGGCATGATTGCGCTGCAACATCACACTACATTGGCCCTTACGTCGGAAACGACGATACCGGATGAATCCGAGATGGCGCCCGAAGGGGACGAGGCTTCAGATGGGGCGAAGGGTGGGGTTGCCGCCATGATGGGATACATCATGACCATGAGCGCAATTTTGCACCTATGGTTTTTCACTTGTGACCTCCGGGGAAGGTTACAGGTTGTTTATGATTGCGCTATCACAACCTTCAAGTGTTTACACAGTATCGTGTTAATTTGTCAACAATGAAGTGACAATTTACAGCCAAATGTTTAATTGCGCGCTGTAGGCTCTATATGTTAGCCCTCTCATAAAGAAGGCTGAACGTACTGCTATGGCTCCTCAAAAGAAGCGGGCAACGCTTGAAGATGTAGCGCGGGTGGCCGGAGTGGGACCGATGACGGTCTCTCGCACCATCAACGGCCATCCCTATGTTGCAGAGGAGACAGCGAAGAAGGTTCGGGCAGCCATTCGCCGTCTTGATTACCGGCCTAATTACGCGGCGCGAATGCTCACGGGTCAACTCTCCCGTTCAATTGCTCTGATTGTCCCAGACATCGCCGATAGTTTCTTCTCCGTGATTATTCACGCCGTTCAGCAGACCGCACATGAAAGTGGCTACCTCGTTTGGCTTGCTGCATCGAACGGAGACCCGTCGGTCGAAGCCGCGCAAGTGAAAATCATGGTTCATCATCCTGTTGACGGCATCCTCCTTGTCCCCGTAGACAGCAAGAATAAATACCTCAAAACGCTGGCTGCGGGAACAACCCCCATCGTCACCATAGATCGGCCAATCGAAATCGCTAAGACGGATTCCGTCGGCGTTGAAAACCGAGTTGGAGCGCAATTGGCGGTGGAGCATCTCATCCAGCATGGCTTCAGGCGGATCAGATGCGTGGCGGTAAACCCTCACCTGCTGACCATCAAACAACGCATGATCGGATACAGGGAATCGATGAAACATGCGAACCTCCCATGCCCCAAAGAAGTGCGATTGTCAGACTTCTCTTCCGCGAAATCCGCCTTGTCGGACCTGTTTGCCTCGCCCGATCGTCCTGACGCGTTGTTCACTGCCAACAATGCAGCAACCATATGGGTAATCGAAGCACTCCAGCAGTTGAAGATTGAGATGGGCAGAGATGTCGCGGTCGCCGGTTTCGACGATGTTGACTTCTTCACTCTGATCCACCCACCGATCACGGCCGTCCGCCAGCCCGCGGCAGAACTTGGCACCATGGCGGCCCGCCTCCTCCTGCAGAGAATCAAAGGAGAATTAGAGCCTTCGAGCCTCAGGATGACGCTCCCTGTGACCATGACCATACGAGAGTCCTGTGGCTGCAGACAGGAGAGATCGTCCTCATAGCCGTCAGTGCAAGCAAAGTAGCCCTCCCCCCGCAATCGTTCGTGATCAGGCACCGCGCAGGGTCAACGCGCAGCAGCTTCCCCTCGAGTTTGAAAATATCCTGAACAAAATACTGGAGAAGGACCCGGAACCCTCGCCCGCAGCGCGATGGCCGATCGAAGCAGGAACTTTGTCAGCCCATACCGTGCTCGCAACAGATCCTGGCCGCCTCCGGTTGACGGATGAGAGATTCAGTAGCGGCGCGGAGCTGAATAAATACGCTCGGTGATCTATGTCACCAACAGCGATGGCCATTCGGACCTATATGTAGAGGTGGGAACTCGGACGGGGCGGCTTGCACTCGCGCCGCAGTGTAGCTGTCCTGGAGTTCTCCTGGCGAGGTCTGGATGGAGCAGTTTGCTAATCCGATATCAGAGCAGGTGAGGGAAGTCGTGGAGGCTGCGGTTGAGGCTTTGCGCGTGCCGAAGCCTGATGACCTTTCCCCGTCGGCGGCATCCAGTTCGTTTGAGGCGGAAGCCCTGCGAGCGGAGATCATCCGGGCGGGTCGAAAACTCTGGGAGCGGCAGTATGTGGACGGCAATGGCGGGAACATCAGTTGCCGGCTTGGCTCGAGGTATGTGCTTTGCACGCCGACGATGATGAGTAAGCGCGATATGGAGCCGGCGGATATCTGCCTTTCTGATTTGGATGGCAACATAGTGGCCGGAGATCGGCTGCGCACCAGCGAGTTGCTGCTGCATCTTGAGATTTATCGCGCCAATCCACGTGCGCGCGCCGTCGTGCATTGTCATCCGCCGTATGCGACAGCGTTTTCGCTGACCGGGACGGCGCCGCCGATCGGGTTGATTTCGGAGTACGAGATATTCATCGGGCCGGCAGCGCTGGCGCATTACGAGACGCCGGGAACGCATGCCTTTGCAGAGACAGTACTGCCATTTGTGCAGAATCACAACACGATCTTGCTGGCGAATCATGGAGTGGTTTGCTGGAGCGACACGGTGACGCATGCCGAGTGGCTGACTGAGATCCTTGAGTCCTATTGCAAGACATGCGTGATTGCAAAGCAGATCGGGAAGCCGCTCGTCCATATCCCGGGCGACAAGATACGGGAAATCCTGGCCTTGAAGCGGAAGCTCGGATTTCCGGATGCGCGGATGGAGCCGTTGCCCACACCCGCTGCCGCGAATCCACCGGTGAATCCGGAACTGGAGAAGCTGGTTCGGCAGGTCGCTGCGCGGCTTGAGGAGCGGTAGCTGCTGGATAGTCCGCCACCCAGTGCAATTCAATTCCATCGCTGACAGTCTTTTCGATGCACTTGTGAATCCGCCACCGGATCGAAGCGAATTTCGCCGGGAATGCGCTGCCTCTCGTTGACTTATGGGAGATTCACGATAGGTCGTGATCCTCCCGGAATTGTAAGATTGGGGTTGCACCCCGATCTAATCAGCACATACCTCCGCAGTATTGCCCACTTCAGCCAGTACCTCGGCGACCGCCGGATCAGCTTGGATCTGAGGAGATTCGCACGAACCAGGCGATGCTCTTCACCTTAGGTGGTCTTGGCAATGTGCCTGTCACAACTGCCAGTTCCGCGGGCGATGTAAATCTGATTAGCTGGTGGTTTGAAAACCAAAGTTCCCCCCCGTCCCTCAAGATTTGCGACTCCCATAAAGGAGAACTGCATGAATACGAGATCAGCCATTCGACAAACGATGCTGGCGGCGATGGTGGCCGCGACCTTGTCTTTTCCAATATCGACTTTTGCTGCCGAGATCAAGGGCCAGGTGTTGGGCGGGGGTGCGCCCATCACCCAATCAACCGTGACTCTTTGGGCAGCGAGCGAAGGGCCTCCAAAACAACTCGCACAGACTAAAACCGACACGGCTGGCCAGTTCTCGATCGATGGCACCGGCACGCCTGACTCCAGCCTCTATCTGGTGGCTACCGGTGGCGTATCTTCAGCCAATCAAGGAGCCGGTAATAATCCGGCGATTGCGTTGATCACGGTCGTGGGAAGCAATCCCCCAGCCCGCGTCACCATCAACGAGTTCACTACTATTGCGTCGGTGGTGACACACGCGCAGTTCATCGACGACACCACCATCAAAGGCTCTCCACTCCAACTGCGGATTGCCGCGGGCAATGTGCCTAATTTCGTCGATCTGGAAACTGGGAGCTGGGGGCCGATTATTCTCGACGGCCTCAACAGCGCCCAAACTCCAACCATGGCCAACTTCGGCACCCTTGCCGATGTGATCGCTGGGTGCATTACGCAGGTGAGGCGTGACGCGTGTGGTCAACTCTTTGCGGCTACTACACCTCCCAGCGGCGGTGCACCGCCAGATACTTTGCTGGCGGCTGAGGTGGTTGCCCTTTTCCCCTGGCATAACCCAGATAAGATATTCGCGTTGCTCAACGAGTTCTATCCGTTGCCCAAGCCTGGCACCCCCGGCAGGCTCATGCGGGATGCGCCCTACATACCGTATCTCACCTTCGCTCCCAGCGCCTTCGTCTTCCCGCTGAAATTCTCGGGCGGCGGAGTGAGCGGGGGCGGCAAGCTCATGATCGACAGCCAAGGCAACGCGTGGGTCGCGGACAACTTCACGGTAGGGGCGCAAAATCAGGATGCTTCGTGGACAGGCGGCATCAGCAAGTTCGCTCCTAATGGTAAAGCGCTTTCACCTAGCCCGTTGGGCTTCAGGGGCGGAGGGATAGCAGGACCCGGCTTCGGATTGACGCTCGACGCGCACGATAATGTGTGGCCGACGAGCTTTACGGGGCAGAACATTACCAAGTTCGATAACGATGGAAAGCCGCTTTCGCCGCCGGAGGGTTGGAACTTTAACGGCCAGATCAGCCAGATGCAGGGGATTATCTCAACGCCGAGCGGAGATATCTGGGCTCTCGACCTTATCAAGGGCCAGGTTGTGAAACTTCCTCAGGGCGATCCATCCAAGGTGCAGTTCTTCTGCCAGAACCCGACCGGCGACCCTCTCAAGAATCCCTGCAAGCTCATGGGACCATTCGCTCTCGCTATCGATCAACAGGACCGTATCTGGGTCACCAACGCCGTTGCGGATCACGTGGTTCGTTTCCCCGCATCCGATCCCAGCAAATTTGAAACCTTCAAGGTTGGATATTCTGCGAGCGGCCTGGCTATCGACAGCCTTGGTAATGTCTGGGTGACCAACAAACTCGGAAGCTCACCCAAGGGAGCACTGAAGTTTGCGGAAATGCTGGCCGCGTTCAAGTTTAACTACGATAAGGATCCCGACGCCGGACAACGAGCCACCAAAGTTCTGGTTCCGGCCATGGCTGTCGAGAAATCTGGCTACGAAGGTGGCAGCATTTCTGTCTTGCGCCCGGATGGTAGCGAGGCGCCCTTCTCGCCGATCTACGGCAAAGGGATAATCGGACCCTGGGCTGCTTCTGTAGATGGCAATGACAATGTATGGATCTCCAATTTCAGCTCCGAGTCGAACGGAATCGTGGAGTTGTGTGGCTTCCGCACCGAGCACTGTCCGCCCGGCGTGAAGACCGGAGACGCAATCTCGCCACCGGGAGGATACGTTGGCGGTGGATTGCAGTTGATGGTTGACGTCGGCATCGGCCCTGCGGGAGACATCTGGGCCACCAACAACTGGCAGGTCTACCAGGACGCTATGGGAAAAGTCGACGAGGCATTGCAAACCCAGGGCGCCGGCCAAGGGGTGGTGGTCTTCTACGGAATGGCAAAGCCGGTTAAGACGCCGCTGATTGGGCCACCGCGGCAGCCGTAGAAAATTGATGCACCTTTGGCGACGGCGGGACTACTAAGTAAGTCGGTGCCAAGCTCGGGTCCGATTGGACGGAGGGTGGATGATACGCTTTTTCGATCTTACGTTCGTGTGGTTCTTTGTGATTACCGGGATTGGAACTGCCGCCGCCGGTCTTTATGCCTTTTGGCCCCGGTGGACATTGAAAACGATTGGGAAGATGCCGTTTGTCCGCGAGTATACGATCATCACTCAGCACTGGGGGATCATGGTGGGCCTGACGGGCGTCTTCATGATTGCCGCCGCATTCAAGGTGGAATGGCGAACGCCAATTCTCCTCTATAGCTTATTGGAGAAAACTTTCATGGTTTATCTAGTCGTGGCCAACGGAAGGCAAGCGTACTCACAAGGATTCAAGGCTGCTGCGGCGATGGATGCAACGGTCGTTCTGTACACGATCGTATATTTTGCAGTCTTCGGATTTGCCGCGTAGCCAAGCGATCCTCTGTGATGCTGATGCCAGTGGTTCGGCCTCATTAAGGGGCGGAATCGTTGGAGTTCTGAGCGACGTGAACTGTGGGGAACTTGTGGGCGTCCTGACCATCTGGCCGCGCGTTCAGGAGCCAGTCACAGCCGCTCCGTTGGACCGCATGGCGGAGTCGGGTCGGTTTAGCGCATTGGTTGAACAGGCGTGGCTGGATTGCGCGAAGGGGAAAAGGGTGAAACGTGCTATACTAGCTTTGCGCTCAGTGATTTGGACGTGAGCGGCGGTTTGCCCCTTCTTATTAAGGCAATTCAGCCTGGCACAGATTCCCCCAAGCCCCTACAGCGTAACCACGTCGGCTCCCATGATGAGGAGCGGTTTCCAGTGATGTTCTGGGTCGTGGTGCCGGATGGCTATGAGCCTGACCGGCAGCAGAAGTAGCGTGTGGCAGGTCCGGACCTCAGAAAATTCTGATGGTCAGTCCCCGGGACGTATTTGGTTCTCCCTTACGCATAAATTGAAGAGCAGGCGCGCACGTGGACCGGATTCGTGTGTGCGGCTGCAAGTTCGGGTTCCGATTGCAGGCCCCAGGGAAGACGGGCTCCGGGATCCAGGAAATGACGATATTTTGACGACACAGTTCTCACAGGCCCAGTTCGCGCAATTTGGGCTTTCGGCCTCGCTGATGGCGCGGCTCAACGCTAACAATTTTGTGACCCCCACCCCGGTACAGGCCGGCTGCCTTCCTCCGGCTCTCGAAGGCCGCGACGTGCTGGCTACGGCGCAGACCGGAACCGGCAAGACGCTCGGCTTTTTGATCCCGATCGTGGAAATGCTGCAGAAGGTGCAGGACCGGAACGCTGCACAGGCACTGATTCTTCTGCCGACACGCGAGCTGGCGATGCAGGTGGAAGTGGCTTTCAAGACCATTCGGACCAGCTCGCAGCAAACCGTTGCGCTAGTGGTTGGTGGGATGCAGGAACGCCCCCAACTGGACGCTATTCGCCGCGGAGCGCGGCTGATCGTGGCCACGCCGGGCCGGCTTGAGGATTATCTGAAGCGCAAGCTCGTGCGTATGGACCAGATCCAGATGCTGGTTCTTGACGAAGTAGACCGGATGCTCGATATGGGCTTCCAGCCTGCGATCGCACGCATTGCGACAACCCTGCCGCAGTCGAGGCAGACGCTTTGCTACTCCGCCACGCTGGAAGGCGCGGTGAAGGAAGTGGCGCGGAAGTACCTCAATAATCCCGTGCGCATCGAGATCGGGTCAGTACTGAAGCCGGCGGAGAATGTGGAGCTTCGCACCTTTGAAGTGGCTGCCGACAAGAAGCAGGAGTTGCTTGAGCACCTTCTGGATTCAGAGGATGGCAGCTTCCTGGTGTTTGTTCGCACCAAACATGGCGCGGATCGTGTGGCGCGCAGGCTCAGCCGTTCAGGCTGGTCGGCGACACAGATTCACGGCGACCGTTCGCAGTCGCAGCGCAACTCGGCACTGCGGAGTTTCTCTGAGGGCCATCACCGCGTACTGGTTGCTACGGATGTTGCCGCTCGCGGCATCGACGTAGCCAACGTGGCGCACGTGATCAATTTCGATATGCCGAAACTGGCGGAGGACTTTGTTCACCGCGTGGGCCGTACTGGTCGCGCATCGGCCAAGGGCATTGCTTCAACGTTCGCCGGACCGGCGGAGCGCGGCGATCTGCGTAAGATCGAGCGGACACTGTCGATCCAGATGAAACGCTTCAGGGTAAGTTCGCTGAGCGAAAGCGCGGCTTAAAAAGCAGCTCTCAGCCGTCAGCTATCAGCCTTCAGCTAAACCACCCGGAACCGAACAAACGCAGCTATTAGCTGTCAGCTCTCAGCCTTCAGTTAAACCACCCGGAACCGACTTCGGTTCCGGGTGGTTTTGTTTGCGCGATTTCTCTATGGAACGTGAACTGCGCCGGGTTCTGCAAATTCATCCAGCAGCGAGATGAACTTCGATTTCCGAACCCATCTGCAGCCGAACGGAGGATCGTCCTTCTCTGGAGGAAACGCGTGCACAGGCTTAGGGAGGACTATGTAGTCGGTGCAGACTCTTACTCCGTAATCGCACGACTGATTTGGGACCTTTCCGTCAAACACACACGAATATGAACTCTCCATCGCTGTGTAGCCTTGATTGAAAACATCAAGGTACTTCACCGTGCCGTAGGCGGCGGTGGGAGATCTCGTTGGAATAGCCGGCTCCTTGGCGTTGCGTAGGAAGAGGACATATTCATCGCCGAGCCGCACGCCCGAATATTGGCCAAAGTAGATCGTCTTGCCCTCTTCTGTTCCTTTGAATCCCTTAACGACGACAGCTTTGTAGATAGCGATCTTATAGTTATCAGCATCACCGGAGACAATTCGAACCACCGCGACCACGTCGGACAATTTGAACACCTGATCGAGAGTCATCTTCGCGGGCTCGGTAATCGTCACGGATTCAGTTGGATTCTCCAATTTGGCCGTGACGGATTGCGCGGAGATGATCTCCAATGCAAATGTTGCGAACAGGGCCGGTGCCAAGAAAATGAGCGCAACTTTCATAGCCAACACTGTATCCCAGCTCGCTCGGGCTCGGCTCTGTCTCAATCGGCATTTCTCGTCTTACCAATCGAAGTGGCGGCTGATTCCGTATGATGTTTGCGTTGGCTGGAAGGGTAACGATGCGCGCTTCGAAATCTCTTGTTGTTTTCTTGTTCCTTGCTTTGTTAGTGCCTGTTTCGTTTGCCCAGAGTTCTTCCGCTCCCAGCAAAGGTGCACCCGCAACCCCGACGGCTGCGTCTGTAGAGCCGATGAGCGACGCCGAAAAGGCGGAGATGGCGGAGCGGGTTCGCGCTGAGGCGCTGCATGCGTGGAGCGGGTACAAGAAGTATGCGTGGGGACATGATGCGCTGAAGCCGCTGAGTCTGAAGCCATTCGATTGGTATGGGGATGGGCACAGCCTGATGATGACGCCAGTGGATGCTCTGGACACACTGACACTGATGGGGTTAAAGCCCCAGGCCGATGAGGCGCGCACGCTGATCGATACGAAGCTGAATTTCGACCAGGATATTTACGTCAAGGATTTCGAGATTACGATTCGGCTGCTGGGGAGTTTGATCTCCTGCTACGAGATGACGGGCGACAAGCGGCTGCTGGAACTGGCCGATGATCTGGGGCGGCGCATGTCTCCCATGTTCGATTCGCCGACGGGGATGCCGTACGAGTATGTGAATCTGCGCACGGGCGCGGTGCGCGGAACGAAGAGCAATCCGGCGGAGATTGGGACGCTGCTGCTGGAATACGGGATGCTGGCGCGGCTGACGGGCAAACAGAATTACTACGACATGGCCAAGCGGGCGCTCGTGGAGTTGTACAAGAGAAGGTCTGCGATCGGACTGGTGGGATCGGAGATCGATGTGGAGACGGGGAAGTGGACCGATCCGACGGCAGGCATTATGGGCGGTATCGATTCGTATTATGAGTACCTTCTGAAGGCATCGATCCTGTTTGGCGACAAGGACTGTGCTCGTATGTGGCTGGACAGTGTG
>NZ_JBARMD010000239.1:0-2140 GCF_049802275.1 Occallatibacter sp.
CTTCTATGCGCAAGGCGCTCTTCCTCAAGAGGAACAACACGAGAAACTCGCGCAGAGCCTCATGAATAACACCGCTCGGCCGGCCACTTGATGGCCACAACGATTAACTGCAGGGGGCTAATCCCCCCGGCGCGACTGTACGCCAGTAGGCCTTGTAGGAAGCACCTACGCCGGCGGATGAATCGGGGGATTAATTGGCTGGAGTGACCGGAAAAGCGTAATAACAAACCCCAATTGCCGGTCGGCTACAGGTCCCTGGCATTCGGAGAACCTATGAAAGCCCTCATGGCTGCCGTGTTTTCAGTGGTGTTGAGCTCGTTGGCATGCTTTGCCACCGCCGCTGAGCTTCCCTACAATCAAGCTCAATTTGACGCGCTGCGATCGGCGGGTAAGCCGGTTGCCGTGGTGTTTCATGCCGATTGGTGTCCCACCTGTCGCGCACAGGCGCCCGTGCTGAAGGAATTGGCCCAAACGCCGGCCTTGAAATCCCTGACTCTTTACGTCGCGAATTTTGATACGGCGAAAACGCTGAAAGAATCCCTCGGCGTTACTCAGCAGAGCACGATCGTCTTATTCAAAGGCGGAAAGGAAATTGCGCGCTCGACCGGCGATACGCAACGCGATCGCCTCGATGCGCTGCTGAAGCAGGCGGTTTCCTAGGGAAGCTCTGCACAGGTACCCCAAGATGACCGATACTGTGTGCAGTAAGCAGCAGCGGTGGGGCTGACAAATTCATGAAGCAAACGACGTTTGCCTCGGTAGCTTGGGAGAAGAAGGGCAAGATCACGCGCCGCGAGCGATTTCTGGCCGAAATGGACGCGGTGATTCCGTGGTCGAGATTGCTGGCGCTGATCGAGCCGCATTACCCGAAAGCGGGTAACGGCACGCAACCGAAGCCGATGGAGCAGATGCTGCGCATCTATTTCATGCAGAACTGGTTCAATCTGTCGGACCCGCAAGCCGAGGATTCGCTCTACGATATCGAGTCGATGCGTCGGTTTGCCGGCATTGAGTTGCTCGGCCACGATATTCCCGACGAGACGACGATTCTGCGCTTTCGGCACCTGCTCGAGCAGCATCAGCTGACCGAGCGGATATTTGCCGAGATTCGCTCGCTGCTGGAGGAGAAGCGGCTGCTGCTCAAGAGCGGAACGATCGTCGATGCAACGATCATCGCGGCGCCGCCCTCGACGAAGAACGAGCAGAAGGGGCGTGATCCCGAGATGCATCAGACGAAGAAAGGTAAGGACTGGCACTTTGGAATGAAAGCGCACATCGGTACCGACCGGCACGGTATCGTGCACAGCCTCACGACCACCGCGGCGAACGTGAGTGACATCACGCAGATGCCCGAGTTGCTGCACGGCGAGGAGCGGGAGGTGTTCGGCGACCAGGCGTACTGGAGCGAAGCGCATCGTAAGGCCGCCCTGGCGAAGGGTGTCCGCTACCGGGTCAACCGCCGTTCTCCTCACTTGAGCGAGTACCAGAGGTTCATCAACCGTCGCCGCTCCGCGGCTCGGGCCCGAGTCGAACATGTTTTCCACGTGGTCAAGCGCCTGTGGGGTTTTAGCAAGGTTCGCTACCGCGGCTTGGCGAAGAACACGGTCCGGCTGTATACCGCCTTCGCCCTGGCGAACCTGTATCTGCTCAGACGCCGCTTTTGAAAATCAACGTTTGGGGAATCTTGCACTTACGCGCGTCCTGTGAGCCAAAACGTGCGATTCGCTAGACTGTTAATCCGTTGGTCGGCGGTTCGAATCCGTCCCGGGGAGCCAGTAAAATCAATAATTTATGGATATTCTCTTATCTTGATTCTCAAGAACTTGTTTGCCACAAGATTCGTACGCCGTTGAGATCACCACCGCTACATCAGACCACTGGCCTTTGCTCGGCTTCATCTTGACACAGCGATCACCGAGAGTAATCTACGCGGCCCTCTTGCCGCCGCATTAGCTTGTCGAACCCGTGCCGCTGATTCATCGTGATCTAGGGAAGCTCTGCACAATTGATAGTGCGAGCCGAATTTGAAATGAAAGGAACGACGAAGATCATAGAAAACTGTGGGATTGCGGGCGCGGCCGTGCGATTCGGCCCGATTTTGCCGGCTTTTCCGCTCTCCTTGCAATCAACAGAGACACGT
>NZ_JBARMD010000240.1:0-6222 GCF_049802275.1 Occallatibacter sp.
GCTCAGGCGATGGACGATTGCTACGCGGAGATTCGATCGATTCAACAGGAAGCCCGCGAGAACGGATTCAAGAAGCAGCCCGTCTGGCCCATGATCATTCTGCGCACGCCCAAGGGGTGGACTTGTCCCAAGGAAGTGGATGGAATCCCAATCGAGGGTACCTTCCGCGCACACCAGGTTCCACTTGCAACGGTTCGCGAGAATCCCGAGCATCTCAAAGTTCTTGAAGCGTGGATGAGAAGCTACAAGCCGCAGGAACTCTTCGACAAGGATGGCAAGTTCATTGAAGAATTGGCGGTGCTCGCGCCCCGCGGCAACCGACGCATGGGCGGCAACCCCCATGTAAATGGCGGGCGATCGCTCATTACGCTCGCACTGCCCGATTTCACAGATTATGCACTCGAAATCCCCGGACCGGGCAAGGTTCTCGCTGAGGCCCCGCGCAAGCTTGGCGATTTCTTCCGTGATATTTTCAGGATGAATCTCGCGAACTTTCGCATGTTCTGTCCCGATGAAACCAACTCCAATAGGCTGAATTCCATCTTCGAGGCGACAAAACGCTGCTCCATGGCAGAGCTTGTCTCGATCGATGACGAACTCAGCCCCGATGGCCGCGTGTTGGAAGTCTTGAGCGAACATCTGTGCGAAGGATGGCTGGAAGGCTACCTGCTTACCGGACGGCATGGCATGTGGTCCTCCTATGAGGCTTTCGCGCAGGTGGTCGATTCCATGCTCACGCAGCATGCCAAGTGGCTTGAGCAATCCCGCGAGTATCCATGGCGCAAGCCAATAGCATCTTTGAATGTTTTGCTTACAAGCCACGCATGGCGCAATGATCACAACGGATTCAGCCACCAGGCCACCGGCTTTGTGGATAACGCGCTTGCACGCAGAAGCGACACCATTCGGGTCTACTATCCGCCGGACAGCAATTGCCTGCTGAGCGTATTCGATCATTGCCTGCGGAGCCGCAACTACGTGAACATCGTCACTTGCGGAAAGCAGCCGCAACTGCAGTGGCTGAACATGGATGAAGCTCTGGAGCATTGTTCGCGCGGCGCATCGACGTGGAAGTTTGCAACCAATGACGAGGGCGGAGAGCCGGATGTCGTTCTGGCCTGCGCCGGCGACGTGCCAACGATCGAAATCTGCGCAACATCGTGGCTTTTGCAGAAGTACGTCCCTGAAATCAGGGTTCGTGTTGTCAATGTAGTTGACCTGATGACTCTGATGTATCCAGACAAGCATCCGCATGGGATGGACGAGATGTCCTTCAATGCGCTCTTCACCGAAAAGGCTCCCGTAATTTTCGCCTTCCACAACAATCGGTGGCTCATTCATACGCTGGTTCATGGACGCGCCAATGAGGGCCGCTTCCATGTGCATGGCTATATTGACGAGGGAACAACCACTACCCCGTTCGACATGGTCGTGCTGAACGAGATGAGCCGCTTCCATCTTGCATTGGACGCTCTGAAGCACATTCCCCGACTTCGTGTGCAGGCTGCCGGCGCAATCCAGCTATTCGGCAAGAAACTCACCGAACATCACGACTACATTCGTGAGCACCTTGAGGATATGCCCGAGATCAGGAACTGGCAGTGGACAGCGGACTTCAGCGAATCCTCTGCGCCTGCTCCGTTGGCCAAGGGACATCCTCAAAAGGCCATGTTCACAGACAGCTAAACCGCGAGCTGCCGAAATTGAAGCGGAGGTGGGTTATCGCCAGAAGGGTATTGGCGAAGACACTCTCCGCTTCCTGAACTCCGCAAGACAGGGAGACACATTGAATGATCCGAAAGCACATTTCGATTGGTCAAGGATCGATGGATTCGATGCACTGGTTGAGTTAGCGCTCAATCTCCACTGGTCGTGGAATCATGCAGCGGACGAATTATGGCAAGGGCTCGACAAAGAACTCTGGACCGCAACACAAAATCCCTGGGTCATTTTGCGGACGGTTTCCAAAGAGAAGATTAAAGATGTACTGAGCCACCCGGAGTTTCGTCAGCGTCTCGATTCTTTGCTAAACCGCAATCGGACATCGTACAGCGCGGACGCATGGTTCCAGAACAAGCATCCGAATGTAGTGCTCACTTCGATCGCCTACTTCAGCATGGAATTCATGTTGAGCGAAGCGCTTCCGATCTACTCAGGCGGACTGGGCAACGTGGCGGGCGACCAGTTGAAAGCGGCCAGCGACCTGGGGGTTCCGGTGGTCGGTGTCGGCTTGCTCTACGGCCAGGGATATTTCCGCCAGGACTTCGATTCGGATGGACGCCAGCAGGCACTCTATCCGGTCAACGATCCGGGGCAATTGCCCATTCGGCCACTGCGACAACCTAACGGCGAATGGCTACGGTTGCAGATCCGAATGCCGGACGGGAAGATCTGGCTGCGTTGTTGGGAGGTTTCCGTTGGGAGAACAAAGCTGTACCTGCTCGACACCAACGACTTTTCGAACTCAGCGGCTCACCGCGGCATAACGAGCGAGCTTTATGGCGGCGATGCGGAGATGCGCCTGAAGCAGGAGATCGTTCTCGGGATCGGTGGCTGGCGCCTGCTGCGAGCGTTAGGCTTACGGCCTGAGGTATGCCACCTCAACGAGGGCCATGCGGCGTTCGCTACCCTTGAGCGCGCCCGCTCCTACATGGAGGACTGCAAGCAACCGTTCGATGTTGCCCTGAACGTTACACGAGCTGGGAACTTGTTCACTACGCACACGGCGGTCAGCGCAGGATTTGACCGCTTCCATCCCGATCTAATTCGCCAGTATCTTTGCCATTATGCCCTCGATGAACTCGCCATTCCGGTTGAAGACTTGCTCGCGATGGGCCGACAGAATGCGAGCGACCCTGCAGAACCCTTCAACATGGCGTACCTCGCACTCCGTGCCAGCGGCCAAGTGAATGGCGTGAGCAAGCTACATCGACAAGTGAGCCAACAAATCTTCAGGCCGCTTTTTCCGCGATGGCCTCAGGAAGAAGTACCCATTGGCTCCGTCACCAATGGAATACACGTGCCGACGTGGGATTCAGCAGCGGCTGATGCGCTCTGGACCTCAGCTTGTGGCCAGAAACGCTGGCGCGGGGATCGTCCAGCCGAAGACGATATACGCCAGCTCACGAATAATCAATTGTGGCAACTGCGCAAATCTGGTCGAAAGATGATGATCGGCCATATGCGTGAACGTTACGTGCTTCAGCTCGCCGCGGAAGGTCGAGGATCGTCGGATGCGAGCAGCATTTTTGACGAGAATATACTCACGATGGGATTCGCGCGTCGATTTGCCACATACAAGCGACCTAGTCTTCTGTTGCACGACCCTGAGAGACTGATTCGCCTTCTTTCGAATCCGCAGCGTCCAGTTCAGTTGATTCTCGCCGGCAAGGCTCATCCGCAAGACCAGCCCGGGCAAGCGCTGATCAAACAATGGAAGGACTTCATCAAACGTCCAGAGGCCCAGGGCCGTGTTGTTTTCCTGAATGACTACGATATGTTGCTGGCACAGGAAATGGTTCAGGGAGTCGATCTGTGGATCAACACGCCCCGACGGCCGTGGGAAGCCTGCGGAACAAGCGGAATGAAGGTCCTCGTCAACGGTGGCCTTAATCTTTCCGAGTTAGATGGCTGGTGGGCGGAAGCCTATTCTCCCGAAGTTGGCTGGGCCATTGGGGACGGACAGGAGCATGGCGACGATCCAGCATGGGACGCCGAGGAGGCAGAGGATCTTTATGCCCTGCTGGAAAGTGACGTAGTACCTGAGTTCTACCAGCGGGATGAAGCAAGTATGTCGCCCAAATGGCTGGGACGCATCCGCGAGAGCATGGCAAGGCTCACTCCAGAGTTTTCTGCCTCTCGAGCCATCCGCGAATACACCGAAAATCACTATCTGCCAGCCGCTTCAAATTACCAGGAACGTGCGGCGGAAGACAGCAAGCAAGGTTTGGTCGTGCTCCATTGGAGACAAGAGTTAGATCGGCATTGGAATGCGGTAGCCTTTGGCGCGGTGCGGGTCGATACTCATGACGGTCAGCATTTCTTTCAAGTCAAGGTTTCTCTGGGCAAACTCAATCCCGATCAAATAAGAGTGGAACTCTATGCGAACTCAAATCGCGGCTGTAAACCCGCGATTGAATCTATGAACACGTCGGAACCCGGTGCGGACTCGCGAGGAATGCTCACTTATTCGGCTCAGGTTTCCGCAACTCGCGCATCAAGCGACTACACGGTGCGGATCATTCCTCATCTCGCGAATGTTTCTGTTCCTTTGGAAGCTGGGCAGATTCTTTGGCAACATTAAAATTTGACGCGAATCCGAGGCAGCAGGCTTTGTATCACCACGCAGATTGCAACAGGGCCGCTCGTCACGGCGAATACTCGGCGGAGATGGAGAAGAGATGACGGGAAGCAAACACAATCGTGAAGGAAACAGCGGCGACAAAGGTGAGCCCGGTCCTGGTCCCTACTGGAGGCGGATGCATCGTGACTGGCGTTTCTGGTTAGGTGCGATACTTATGGCAGCGGCGCTTGCCGTTTATGTAATGAGCGGCGACCTGGCATGGGTGCCACACGGGCACCGGTTGCCGTAAGGCGCGCTCGCTGGCCAACTCGAACAAAGACAGTTTAGGCGGGTAAAGCACGGCTAAGTCTTATTTCTAAGCACAAGGGCAGCGCCTACCTTTTACAGGCAGCCGTAGGAGAGTGTACTTCGCGATTCGGCGGAGAAGTGCTCTGCCTTGAGGTTGTGATACCTCGATAGAAGGGGATTCAGTAAAGTGCAAAGACGTCTTTGCGTGAAGTTCAACCACGACTTAGTAGAGCTTGAGAGTTGGAGATGAATGAAGAAGCTGATTGTTTTTGACCTTGACGGAACGCTCGCTGCGAGCAAATCGCCCCTTGACTCTGAGATGGCATCGCTCTTGCATTACCTGCTCGGTGTCGCCAGGGTGGCGATCATCTCGGGGGGCGCGTGGCTCCAGTTTGAAAAGCAAGTACTCTCCCACCTTCCATGCGATGACCTCCTAGCAAAGCTCTCAATTCTCCCCACTTGTGGAACGCAATTCTTTCAATTCAACGGAGCATGGAAGAAGCTCTACGCGGAAGACTTCACTGCAGACGAGAAAGTGAAGATCGTTACTTCTTTGAGCAAAGCCGTAGAGACCGCGGGCTTCGCTGTCGAGAAAACCTGGGGAGAGACAATCGAGGATCGGGGAAGCCAGATAACTTATTCCTCGCTGGGCCAGCAGGCCCCACTGGAAGAGAAAGTGAAGTGGGACGCTGATTTTGCCAAGCGGAAGAAGATCAAAACGATCCTCGACACTCTCATTCCGGAGTTTTCGGTCCGCCTCGGCGGCGCAACCTCTATCGACGTTACCAAGCCCGGCATTGACAAGGCATACGGGATCAGGAAACTGCGCGATATTCTCCACATTTCAACGCAAGAGATGATCTATGTCGGGGACGCCTTATTCCCAGGTGGAAATGACTACCCTGCCGAACAGGCAGGTGTCATTTCAATTCCCGTTAAAAGCCCCACTGAAACGAAGCGCGTGATCGAAGCGATCATCGCTTGCCTGGGAGACGATCAACAAGCGCGAACTTGCAAGGTGGATTGATGGTTGACTTCCAGTTTCAACGGCCAGCGACGATGAGGGAGCCGGGGCGGGGCAATCCATTGGAACTCGAATGTCTCCTGCACCCTGCCTTACCCGACCACCTACCGGCAGGTACCGAGATGCCGACTCGGCATAAGCGAATTGCCTGCTTTTCACTCCGACGTAGTGGCTCACTCTTGAACGAAGGCTGGCATCCAATTTTTCAGCGTTCTTTTGTATTCTTCCAAGCAAAAGTGGAAAACACGTAGCATGGAGAGTGCCCCATGATTGAGCGGTTAAAATCCTTTCCCGAGAATGTTCTCGCGTTTGTTTGCAGCGGACGCGTCACGAAAGCGGACTACGATTCCGTTCTGATTCCATCCGTCATTGATGCGCTCAGGAGTCAGAACAAGGTCCGACTTTACTATGAGACAGCCGGCGACTTCGCCGGCATCGATCCGGGTGCGATCTGGGAGGATTTCAGAGTCGGAATCGAACACCTATCGCGCTGGGAGCGGGTAGCGGTCGTTACCGATGTGGAGTGGATCAAGCAGACGGTGCATTTGTTCGGCTTCCTTATGCCGGCCGCTGTGAGATCGTTCGCAGCGTCGGAGGCTGATTCGGC
>NZ_JBARMD010000241.1:0-14193 GCF_049802275.1 Occallatibacter sp.
GATCAGCACCGGTGTTGTAAGGTTGCCGATGTTGGAATTTCCGGGTTTTCCAGACTTGCTCGGAACGCGAGGGAGTCCGCATAACAACGACGCGGTCGGCGTAGAATAGGGACGCTTTAGTTTCGCAACGTGTAGAGGTAGCCCACATGAAGCAGATTTCACGTTGGCCTGTAGTGCAGCAAATAGCTCCCTGGATCGCTGGAGTGATCACCGTGTTTTTCGGGATTTTCCTGGTTGGATTGGCCGTAACACATCAGACCATGCTTGGAGCCGGAATCGCCGTTGCTGTCGTACTTATCGGCGTCTTTACCGTCTTCAGGTGGTTCCTGAAGTCCGACAAGGCAAATTTGCGGAATTGATTGATTCTCAATTCATCCCGGCTTCGACACGAGGAGCAACTGCAGATCCCTCCGCTTCGGTCGGGATGACAAGCTGCTCAAAATGACCGATGCGACGAGCTAGTGAATTCCGTGCGCTTTCGGATTTCACGGCGCGCGGTTAGTATTCGTGTGTCTCTGATCATTATCAAGAAAGAGCGGTGAATTTGGTGATGCATTGTTTTGTTTACCGGAATTGGTTGATGGTTTCGACGGTTGCGCTGATGGTGGCCAGTTCGGCGGGCGCGCAGCAGGCGGATTTTCTGAAGAGCTATAAGGGAACTCCGTTCCATGACAGCAAGTACAGCGGGGGAGCGCAGAAGATTCCGGGGACAGTGATGTGCGCGTACTACGACCTGGGTGGCGAGGGCGTGGCGTATCACGATGCGGACGCGAAGAATAACGGGAGCGGCGCGCTGAATCCGGCGAATGGAACTTATCTGAATGAGTTTCGAATGAATGAAGGCGTTGACACTTCATATACGAAGTTCGGACTCGATCCGAAGATTGACGATAACCCGTACGACAAAGTTACGCCGCCGGCGGGTCTGCTCTATGTGGGTTGGACGGAGCCGGGCGAGTGGTTCAACGTGACGGTGGATGTAGCGGAGACTGGCGATTACACCGCCGATCTGTTGTACACGTCGAATCGAGGCGGAACGATTTCACTGGATGTGAATGGCGTGGCAGCGACGGGGCCGTTGGCGATTGCATCGACATACGGCGCGGCCGATCCGGTGGCGTGGCGGCAGTGGCATCACTGGAATCTGGCGAAGAATCTGGTGCGGGTTCATCTGAACAAAGGCAGAAATGTAATCACTGTGAACACGGTGGCGCAGGGGCAAATGAATTTTGCGACGCTGGAGTTTCGCGGAGCGAAGTGAACAGTGGTCAGTGGTCAGTGAGCAGGCCAAGGAGAAATTGGGTTTTGTGATTTCCCACTCATGACGCGATGGAACTGCGCCATGAATGGGGCACCGTGCGTTCTTATTCCTGTTGAATTCCCTTCCCAGGTCTCAGAAGCGAGACCTGGGGCACCCGCTTTGTGGGCTCGGTTTGTTTAGACGCTGGCTACGGTTTCGGCTACGGGGTGGGTTGAGGGAGGAACAGCTTCGATCTTCCCTTCCCTGAGCAGATCGTAACGATCCGCATTCATGACCTTGTTCCAGACGGCCACGAAGTCACGCACGAAGGCTGCTTTCGAGTCGCTGCTGGCATAGACCTCTGCGATGGCGCGGAGCTGGGCGTTCGATCCGAAGACGAGGTCGACGATGGTGGCTGTCCACCTGAGTTCGCCAGTGTGACGATCGCGACCTTCGAGCACGTCTGGAGATTTCTCAGACTTCGCCCACTTCGTACCCATGTCGAGCAGGTTGACGAAGAAGTCGTTGGTCAGGGACTCAGGACGCTTGGTGAAGACACCGTGCTGCGAATGCGCGACGTTTGCGCCGAGTGCGCGCATGCCGCCGATGAGGACGGTCATCTCGGGCCCGGTCAGGCCGAGGAGCTGCGCCTTGTCGAGCAGCAACGCCGCTGCGTGTTCTTCGGTTCCCTTGCGGGCGTAGTTCCGGAAACCGTCTGCGACCGGTTCGAGTACTGCGAAGGAAGACACGTCTGTCTGCTGCTGAGAGGCGTCGGTGCGACCGGGTTCGAAGGGAACCTTGACGTCGTGTCCGGCTTTCTTTGCGGCCGACTCGATGGCCGCATCACCAGCAAGAACGATCAGATCGGCGAGGGAGATTTTCTTGCCGCCTTTTTGCGAAGCGTTGAAGTCTTTCTGAATGGCTTCGAGTTTGGAAAGTACCTTGGCCAGTTCCGCGGGCTGGTTGACTTCCCAGTGTTTCTGCGGCTCGAGGCGGATGCGCGCGCCATTGGCGCCGCCGCGCTTGTCGCTGCCGCGGAAGGTTGCGGCCGAAGCCCACGCGGTGTTGACGAGTTGGGAGATCGAGAGACCGGAAGCCAGGACTTTGGCCTTCAGCGCTTCGACGTCGTTGTCGTTGATGAGTTCATGGTCGACCGCGGGAACCGGGTCTTGCCAGATCAGCTCTTCCTTGGGAACCAGCGGGCCCAGGTAGCGGGAGATCGGACCCATGTCGCGGTGTGTGAGCTTGAACCATGCGCGTGAGAAGGCGTCGGCGAGCTTGTCAGGGTTGTTGAGGAAGTCGCGCGAGATCTTTTCGTAAATGGGATCGACGCGGAGAGCGATGTCGGAAGTGAGCATCATTGGCTGGTGATGCTTTTTCGGATCGTGCGCATCTGGGACGGTGTCTTTGCCGGCGTCGCCTTTGGGCTTCCATTGGTGTGCGCCCGCGGGGCTCTTCGTCAGTTCCCACTCAAAGCCGAATAGATTTTTGAGGAAATTGTTGCTCCACTTGGTCGGCGTCTGGGACCAGATGACTTCAAGACCGCTGGTGATGGTGTCAGCCCCGATGCCGGTACCATAGCTGTTCTTCCAGCCGAGTCCCATCTCCTCAAAGCTTGTGCCTTCGGGCTCCGCACCAACGTGACTCGCGGGGGCGGCACCATGCGTCTTGCCGAAGGTGTGGCCGCCAACGATGAGCGCCACCGTCTCTTCGTCGTTCATAGCCATGCGGGCGAAGGTTTCGCGGATGTCGCGCGCCGAGCCCGCAGGGTCGGGGTTGCCATTGGGGCCTTCGGGATTCACGTAAATCAGGCCCATCTGTACGGCGGCTAGCGGATTTGCGAGGTCGCGATCGCCGCTGTAGCGCTGGTCGCCGAGCCACTCTGTCTCTGGACCCCAATCGGTATCCACATCCGGCTCCCAGATATCGGCACGACCGCCACCGAAGCCAAAGGTTCTGAGTCCCATGGATTCGAGAGCTACGTTGCCGGCCAGAATCATCAGATCGGCCCAAGAGATCTTGCGGCCGTACTTCTGCTTGACGGGCCAGAGCAGGCGGCGCGCCTTATCGAGGTTGACGTTGTCGGGCCAGCTATTGAGAGGCGCGAACCGCTGCGCCCCTCGGCCTGCGCCGCCGCGACCGTCGTGAATTCTATAGGTACCTGCGGAGTGCCAGGCCATGCGAATGAAGAGCGGTCCGTAGTGGCCGAAGTCTGCCGGCCACCAATCCTGCGAATCGGTCATGAGGGTATGGAGATCTTTAACCACCGCATTCAGGTCGAGCTTCTTGAACTCCTGCGCGTAATCGAATTCCTTTTCCATCGGATTGGACAGGGAGGAGTTCTGATGCAGAATGCCGAGGTTCAACTGATTGGGCCACCAATCCCTGTTGCCTTTGGCTCCTGCGGATGTGTGCTTGATTGCGCCGTTCGAGAACGGGCATTGTGCTTCGCTGGACATGATGTCTCCTGTATTTGTGTGCCAAATTGCTGGTTGAGGAGGAGGTTTCCGGAAGAGTCCCGGCAGATATACGCCGCGTTTAAGAGTAAGGTAAGGCCACGGGGTGCCATATGACAAATCAATTGTTTCTTTGATGATGATTGGCGCAGTCTATGATGAAAAGCAGCGGGCTAGCGGAGTTAGCTGCGCTGCGCGCGGTTAGCGGGATTGGCAGTGTTAGCGGAGTTAGCGAATGAATTTGCAGGAATTGCGGTACCTCGTGGCGATTGCGGAGCATCGGCATTTCGGACGGGCGGCGGAGGCGTGCAACGTGAGCCAGCCGACGCTGAGCAGCCAAATCAAAAAGCTCGAAGACGAGTTGGGTGTGACGCTGCTGGAGCGGACGAACAAACGCGTGGACATCACGATGGTGGGAAGCCAGATTCTGGCGCATGCGCAACGGGCACTGAGCGAGGCGGCGCAGATGGAGGCGGTGGCGCGAGCGGCGCGTGATCCGCTGATGGGGCCACTGAAGCTGGGCGTGATTCCGACAGTGGCTCCGTATTTGATGCCGCTGATTTTGAATCCGCTGAAGCAGGGATATCCGGGGCTGACGATCGAGTTGTGGGAAGACCAGACGCGAGCGCTGGTGGAGGGGCTGCGGAATCACAGGCTGGACGCAGCAATATTAGCGACAGAGACGGGTGCGCCGGAGATAACAGAAATTGAACTGTACGATGAGCCGCTGTTAGCGGCGCTGCCTCTGAACCACAGGCTCGCGGGTGCGAAAAAAATCGACGAAAGCGCGCTGACAGAGGAGTTGCTGGTGCTGGCGGATGGGCATTGCCTGTCGACGCAGGCACTGGCAGCTTGCGGAGCGAAACATGGGGCGCACGGTATGGGACCGGGGCATGTTCGGACCGGACTGCAGAGTTCCATGCAGGCGGCCACGCTGGAGACGCTGGTGAACCTGGTGGCGGCGGGATATGGGGCTACGTTGATTCCGGCGCTGGCGGCGGGGTCGCTGGAGCAGAGGGAGATTGTGCTGCTTCCGCTGACGGGAAAGTCGCGGAGAACCATCCGCCTGGCGAGTCGGCCGGGGTTTCCACGGGCGCAGGCGCTGAGAGCGATTGAGAAGGTGATCCGGAAAGCGGTAAGTTCTTCAGCAAAATTGCGCTAAATTTCCGGCGCAATCGGCTTGTGGAAAACTCGGTAGAAACTCAATAAAAGTAGGACAATTTCCGAAAAAAGCCTAAAATAATCGAAGAAGATTGGTTCTGGCCCCCCTTATCCACAAAAGAACCTCTCCACATGATTGACCCTGACTTTTGGGCTCCTTAGAGTCTGTAATCGAAGAGGGTAACCACCCCAACGACGAAGACCTGTCGTTGGGACCCCGGATTCACGGGGAACCCTCCAAAAACGGCCCATATGCGGCTGGCGCCGCGATCGCCGATGCTGAGTTGTACCCGTTCGTATCCCGTTGATCCGGAGTGAGCATGCTGAAACTGAAAAAAATCCACATCCTCGGCTTCAAGAGCTTTTGCGACCGCACGGAATTGACCGTGCCGGGAACAGGCATTGCGGTGGTGGTAGGGCCAAACGGATGCGGAAAGTCGAACATCCTTGACGGGGTGAGCTGGGTGCTGGGCGAGCAGAGCGCCAAGAGCTTGCGCGGCGGCAGCATGGCGGACGTAATCTTTGCCGGAACGAGGGAGCGGAAGCCGCTGGGGATGGCCGAAGTGACCATCACGATGGTCGATCCTGAAGCGTACGAGGGTCCGATTCCGGTCGAGCCGGATGTCGTTGTGGATCACGACGGGCCAGCGGACTGGGATGAGAACGCGCTGCGCCAACAGAAGGCAGCCGAAGCTGAGGAAATTATTGCTTCAGAGCAGCCGGGGCAAGTTCTGGACGATGACGAGGAAGCGGGTCAGGTGAAAGCACCCGAAGCCGAGGGTGGAATTCAGGCGAGCACCGGTGGGCCCCAACCGGTGATGTTGAAGATTCGCCGCAGGAAGTTTAACCGGACTCCGCAGAAGGGTGAAGTTGTCATTACGCGGCGGCTGTTCCGAACAGGCGAGAGCGAATACCTGCTGAACGGAAAGCTGTGCCGGCTGCGCGATATTCAGGACATCTTTATGGGGACGGGCCTGGGACCGGAGAGTTACGCGATTATCGGGCAGGAGCGGATTGGGCAGTTGCTGAGTTCGAAGCCGCACGACCGGCGCGCAATTATCGAAGAGGCTGCGGGAATTACGCGCTTCAAGACGAAGAAGCGGCTGGCGGAGTTGCGGCTAGAGAGCTCGAAGCAGAATCTCGCGCGCGTGGACGACATCTTCGAAGAAGTGACGCGCCAGATGAACAGTCTGAAGCGGCAGGCTTCCAAAGCGGAGCGGTTCGCGCAGGTGCGTGATGAGTTGCGCGGTCGGCTGCGCGTAGTGCTGGCGAGCCGCATGACGCTGATGGATGCGGAGCAGGCGCGGCTGGATCAGGAGATTGCCGCAATCGGGGAAAAGATTGCGAGCGGCGCAAGCGAGATTGGATCGATGGAAGGCAGCCAGCATTCGCTGACCGAGCGCGGATATGAGCTTGATCGCGAAGGACAGGATGCGCAGAATCGCGCGAATTCGGCCGCTGTTGAACTGGAACGTGCAGCGGCGCGGGAACGCAGCAATGCGGAGCGCGTAACGGAGTTGGTCGCTCGGATTGCAGCTGCGGCGGGCGAACTGGAGCAGACGCGGACCCAGCTTGGCGGCATCGCGGAAGAACGCGAGCAGCAACGCGCATTTCTGGAGACGGCGGCGGGCGAGGCTCGGGCGTTCCACGAGAAGGTGGAAGCGCGGCAGCACGAGGCGCGTTCAGCGGCGGATGAAGTATTCAACGCCGAGCGGAAGCTGGAGGCGGATCGCAGACATGCGATGCACCTGTTGACGCTGGCGGGCAATGCGCGCAACAGCACAGCACAGGCAGAAGAGAGCCTTGCGGCGCTTGAGCGCGAGGCCGAGCGGCTGAATGCGGAGATGAGCCAGGCGCGCAATGAGCAGGAGAGCTTGGGCGTGCAGAGCGGGCAGGCGCGGCTGCGGTTTGAGTCGGCTGCGGAGACGCTGAAGCGGCTGGAAGTGGAGATTGCCGAGCTGCGGGAGCAGTTACAGGTGCGGCGTGCGGACGAAAACACTGTACGGGCGCGGGCGAATCAACTGCGTAGCGAACAGGCAACGGCAGTAGGCCGGAAGGAATCGCTGGAGTCGCTGATTCGCGATCACAGTTATTCCACAGAGACGGTTCGCAGGTTGCTTAAACCGGGTGCGCTGCAGAATGGTTCGACGCCCGTGGGAACGCTGGCGGACTTTATCGAAGTGAGCGGTGAACACGAAGGGGTTGTGGACGAATTTCTGCGCGATGAATTGAATTATGTCGTCGTAAAGAGCTGGCACGCGGCCGAGGAGGGCGTGCGGGTTCTGAAGTCGGGCGTGGATGGGCGCGCGACATTTTTGATTCACGATTCCGCGCAGGCTGCCCTTTTTAATGAGACGGCTGAAACGATTGCAAGACCGGGAGTGACTCCGCTGAAGGATGCGGTGCGCGTGTTGAATGGATTTGGCCGATCGCTGGAGACCATTCTGCCCAAGCTGCGCGACGGATACCTTGTGGAAACGGCTGAACTGGCGCAGGCGATGGCAAATGAGCACACGCATGCATACTTCCTGACGCCGGGAGGTGAGTGTTTCCACAACGCGACGGTGACGGGCGGCAAGCCGGCGAGCGCAGGTCCGCTGGTGTTGAAGCGCGAACTGCGCGAGACGGAGATGCGGCTTGGACTGCTGGAGCGCGATCTTGGTAAGGCGGAACTGGAAGCGGCGACGCTGACGAAGCAGATCGAAGAGTTGACTTCGCTGCTTGAAACGCGGAGCGAAGAGCGGCGACAGTCCGAGCGCGATGCGGCGGACCAGGGCGCGGCGCTGAAGCAGATGGAGAATGAAGCGCAGCGGATCGAACGAAGGCTGCAGGAGTGGATGTTACAGGCGGAGCGCAACAAGGAAGCGCGCGACGCCAAGCATGGGGTAATTGAGCAAAAACGCGAAGAGGCCGTGCGGCTGGAAACAGAGCGCACAACGGCTGAAGCGACACTCGAAGAGCAGCAGAGCAAACTTGCGACGATGCGGCAGACCCGCGAGACGCTGCAGCACGAAGCTGCGAAGCTGACGGCAGAGTTGGCAGGCCTGGAAGAGCGGCGGCGCGGGGCAGAGGCGGCGTTCCAGCGCATTGATCGGTTGCACAACGATCTGGAGCGGCGAGTGCTGGCGATTGAACAGCAGCGCGCGGCGGCAGAGGCAGAGCGGGAACAGCGCATCAGAGAAAGCGGGGAACTGGCGCAGCGCGAACAGGAGTTGACGGCGCTGAAGGCTGAGGCGCTGGCTCAGGCTGAGCAAATTGCAGCGCAGGCGATGGAGTTGCGGCATCAACTGGCCACGATGGAGACGGAACTGAAGTCCGCGCGCGCGGCGCTGGACCAGTTGCGCGAGGATCGCAGTGGCCGGTCGAGCCAGGTGGCGAAGTTGCGGTCGGATCTGGAGCATCTGGAAGGAAGCTGCCTGACCGAAGTGAATGCGGAGGCTGCCACCCTCCGCGCGGATGCGGAGATCGTGCGCATAGCTGATGAGATGCTCGCTGTCGAGGAAGAGACGTGCCGGACCTTGCGACAGAAGATTGAGCAGATGGGTCCAGTGAACATGATGGCGCTCGAGGAGTACAAGGAAACGGCGGAACGGCACAGCTTCCTTGAGACGCAGCGCACGGATTTGATGGAGTCGATTGAGAACACGCAGGCAACGATCAAGGAGATCGACCAGATTTCACGGGAGAAATTTGACGAGGCCTTTGCGCGGATCAACGAAAACTTCGGGCAGGTGTTCACACGGCTCTTCCACGGCGGGCAGGCTTTCCTGCGGCTGACAGATGTGGAGAATCAGGCGGAGAGCGGGTTGGAGATTGTGGCTTCGCCTCCAGGGAAGAAGCTGCAGAGTGTGCTGCTGCTTTCGGGTGGTGAGAAGGCGCTGACGGCGCTGGCGCTTCTGGTGGGTATCTTCCAGTTCCAGCCGAGCCCCTTCTGCGTACTCGACGAAGTGGACGCGGCGCTGGACGAAACGAACGTCGGCCGGCTCGCCGATCTGCTGCACTCCCTCAGCAAGGAGACGCAGTTCCTGCTGGTGACGCACTCGAAACGCATGATGCATGCCGCGGACATGATTTACGGCGTGACCATGCAGGAGCCAGGCGTTTCGAAGGTGATCAGCGTGAAACTGAGTGGGCAGGAGCAGCAGCGGGCTACTGCGTAAATCTTCGATCACGACAAGACTTCGTGCTTTCCCACCCATGCCGCGATGAGGCTGCGTCATGGATGGGGCCCATTGATTTTCGGTCCGACGCATCTCTCCAGGTTCTTGCTCGATCGGGTTGGTCAGAAGACGGTACACTGTTTTGCAAATCTTGCAGGAGCGAACCGTGAGCCCAACTTCCTCTTTCGATAAACGCGTCGACGCTTACATTGCCAAGTCCAAGCCCTTTGCGCAGCCGATTCTCTTCGAGATTCGTGAGCTGGTTCACAAGGCATGTCCAGGGGTGGTGGAAACCATCAAGTGGAGCCGGCCTTTTTTTGAATACAAGGGCGCCATCGTGGGAAACATGTCGGCGTTCAATGAGCACTGCAGTTGGGGCTTCTGGGGTGAAGAGATTTCTGCGGTGTTGCGCAATATGGATCTGTTGAAGCCGGGCGCCATGGGTTCGCTTGGCCGCCTGACCAGCGTCAAAGACCTTCCTCCCAAAAAAGAAATGCTCGGCTTGCTGAAGCAGGCCACTTCATTTATCGACAAGGGCGAGTACACAAGTCCGATTGCAGCTCGGCAGAAGGTCGTGAAGGCTCCCGCGCCGCCGGCCAAGCCCACGCCAGAGTTCGCCAAGGCTCTTAAGGCTAACAAGAAGGCTGCCGCGGCGTTCGATGCGTTCAGTCCGAGTTGCAAGAAGGAATATGTGGAGTGGATCGCGGATGCGAAAAGGCCGGAGACGCGGGACAAGCGAATCGAGACTGCGATCGAGTGGATCAGCGAGGGCAAGCAGCGCAACTGGAAATATCAGAACTGCTAGAGGTCCGCGGTCTGACATTCTTTCCATCGATACTTCAGAATCGAGCTGAATGACTTACGACGTAATCGTTCTTGGCCTGGGGGCGATGGGAAGCGCTGCTGCGCAGCATCTTGCGGAGCGGGGCAAGCACGTCCTGGGCATTGAGCAGTTTACGGCGGCGCACGACCAGGGTTCGTCACACGGCGGGTCGCGCATGATTCGCCAGGCGTATTTTGAGAGTCCCGATTACATTCCGCTGGTGCTGCGGGCTTATGAACTGTGGCGGCGGATTGAGAAAGACACCGGCGCTGATTTGCTGCACATCACGGGCGGCTTGAACATCGGCTCGCGAGACGGCGAACTGGTGAGGCGCACCATCGCAGCTTCAGAGATGCACTCGATTCCGTTCGAGGTTCTGGAAGGGCGCGCCATTAGCGAGCGCTTCCCTGTCGTGGTGCCGCTCCATGACGACGTTGCGGTCCATGAGACAAACGCGGGTTATCTTTTTCCTGAAGAGTGCATTCGCGCTCAGCTTGCGCTGGCGTCACGGGCCGGGGCTGAACTCCATTTTGAGGAGAGGGTGCTGTCGTGGGATGCGGTGGGCGATGGGGTTGAGGTTCGTACCAGCAAAGGCGCGTACACTGCGGGACATCTTGTGATTGCCGCGGGGCCGTGGGCGAGTGCTGCGTTGCAGAGGATTTTTCCCTTGCGGGTGACGCGGCAGGTCATGGCGTGGATTCAGCCGACGACTGGAGTGACGCCGTTTTTGCCAGACAGATTTCCGGTGTTTCTCTGCGAAGACCCCGAGGGCGGATATCCCGGATATGGTTTTCCGGCAATAGACGGGCCATTGGGTGGGATCAAGGCGGCTATTCACGGCAGCGATGTGGTGTGTACTCCTGAAAGTGTCGACCGCGAAATTCACGATGTCGATGTGCTGAGAATTATCGCGAAGCTCAAGGCACGGATGCCGGCGCTGGATGGCCAAGTAGTACGCGCGAAGACCTGCCTTTACACGATGTCGCCTGACGAGCATTTTGTGATTGGGAAGCATCCGCGGTTTGCAGCGTGCTTGGTGGCGTGCGGGTTCTCGGGGCACGGATTCAAGTTTGCGAGCGTGGTGGGGGAGATTCTGGCGGATCTCGCGATCAGTGGATCGACGACAAAGCCGATTGGGTTGTTTTCGCCGGGGAGATTCGTAAGGTGATCGACGCGGACACACCCGGCGAATCCCGCCCATGCGCGAAAGACAGCGCATGAATGGGGCACAGCAGCGTTATAGGTGCTCGAAATATCCGGCCTTGACCATGGTGAAGGCGACGCAGTCAACGTGATGAAATTGATGCAGGGACAAAAAAATCGCCTCCAAAGGACATCTTCGCTTCGGAGGCGCTTGCTTTTGAAAGAACCAAAAAATACAAGATGAAGACGGGGACCAGTAGCTGGCACTGGAGGTCGGTAGTACGCAGCTACTGGCGATCCCAATAAAACGAAGCTAGCCGCGGCTTCCCCTTTCCACTGCCGCCTCGTACCACCCGGCTCAAAGGTGCCTTCTAACGGGCTCCCGAACCTTGGTGACAAATGAAGTTTCGCCCAACTTCCTCTTGGGCTCCGTGACGGCCATCACAGGGCATTGTGGGAAACGTGGAGGGATACCCAGTTGGGTTTCGCGGGAGTCAACTTATTGCCGTACTGGGTTTGACAAAGCGAGCCGACGGCAAGAAAATCGGAGATTCACAGCGCCAAGGAAAGACTCTCCCATGACAACACTCTTGAAGACAGACTTAGGCACGACTCCGCTGATCGGCCGGGGCAAGGTACGCGATTTGTATGCGGTAGGGGATGCCCTGCTGCTGGTGGCGACGGACCGCATTTCGGCATTCGATCATGTGCTGGGGACGGGGATTCCGGGCAAGGGCAAGATTCTGACGCAGATTTCGCTGTTCTGGTTCAACCTGGTGCGGGACATCGCGCCGAACCATCTGATCGCTACGAAAGTTGCAGATTTTCCAGCGCAGCTTCACAAGTATGCTGACCAGCTTGAGGGCCGGTCGATGCTGGTGAAACGAGCGCAGATGTTTCCGGTGGAATGCGTGGCGCGGGGGTATATAGCGGGTTCAGGGTGGAAGGAATACAAGGCGAGCGGAACCGTCTGTGGGATCAAGCTGCCGCCGGGATTGCAAGATGGATCACGTTTGCCGGAGCCTCTGTTTACTCCTTCGACCAAGAGCCAGGACGGAACGCACGATGAGAACATTCCGTTCGCGGCTGTCGAGCAAGCGGTAGGCGCGGAGGCAGCGAAGGAGTTGCGGCGCCTGACGCTGGCGATCTATGAGAAGGCGGGCAAGCATGCAGAGTCGCGCGGATTGATTTTGGCAGACACTAAATTTGAGTTTGGCAGGACGCAGGATGGAATAGTTTTGGCGGACGAAGTGCTGACGCCGGATTCTTCGCGATTCTGGGAGGCCTCACTGTGGAAGCCGGGTGGAGCGCAGCCGAGTTTTGACAAGCAGTTTGTGCGCGATTACCTGGAGAGCATTCGATGGAACAAGCAGGCTCCGGCGCCGAGTCTTCCCGATGACGTGGTAGAGCGTACACTCGAAAAATACCTCGAGGCATTTCGCCGGTTGACGGGACGGGATCTTGACGTTACGGTTTGAACGATGGAAGGCATGACGCTCGTCGATTGGATCATTGTGGTGGTGATGGCGGCGGCGGTGCTGACAGGGATTGCGCGTGGTTTTTTCCGATCCGCTTTCTCGCTGGCAGGGCTGGTGCTGGGACTGACGCTGGCGGCATGGAACTACTGGCGGTTCGCGGCCGTGCTGAAGGTCGTGATTCATTCGGTCGAGGTGGCCGATGCGATTGCTTTCATAGTGATTGCTTTGCTGGTGATGGTGGTGGCGGCGATCCTTGGATCACTGCTTGCCAAGTTTTTTGAGAAAGTGGGTCTGGGGTGCCTGGACCGTCTGGCCGGAGGGCTGTTCGGTTTTATCGAGGGCCTGGTTTTTGTAATGGTATGCATTCTCGTTACGGTAGCGTTTTTTCCGCAAACTGTGTGGTTGACTGAAGCGAAGTTGCCAAGGTATTTCTTCAGTGCGCTCCACGTAAGCATTCGGGTAACGCCGTCGCGGTTTTCAGACCGGGTACGCAACGAACTGCAGACACTGGAATCGGAATCGCAGAAGTTGATACACGAAGAGAAGAGCAAATAATTTTTCGCGGGCTGAAGCCTGCCGGTTGTGGCAATCTAGTAGAGCAAGAGGTTGACGTGAGACGAGACCTGGACAGCCTGGTAACACAGATGCATTCCACCGGCATCCGCTACGAGGATGCGGTAAGAGAGTTCAAAAGACAGTATCTGCGCGAAGTGCTGGCGGCCAACAAGGGGAACCAGTGCAAGGCTGCAGAAGAGCTGGGTATTCACCGGAACACGCTCAGCCGCACGATGGCAGAACTGGGCATCAGCCTGGCAGAAATCCGCGCCGGGCTCAAGCGTCCACCTCGCAGCGAACGTCCTATATTTGGAGCAGCGCGCCAGGGCATACGCCAGGGCTGAGCAAGCTCCGCATCGGCATGCAGACAACTCAACAGAACAACGAAGCGCGGACTGCAATTGAAGGCGGATTTGCCTGGGATGCGCAGGATGCGTATTTGTTCGACATCGATGGCACGCTTTTGCGGAGCCGCGACCGCGTGCACATGGACAGCCTCCCCGCGACGGTGCGCGAGGTCATGGGAATCGAAGTCTCGCTCGAAGGTGTCTCACTCGCCGGGAATACAGATACTTCAATACTGCGTGAGGCCTGCGCGCTCGCGGGGGTTCCACCGGAAGTGCTGGAGCCGCAGATGGCGGCGATTCTCGAGGGCATGTGCGCCAACGTCGCGGTAAGGCGGCATGAGTTGCAGCCGATCCTGATGCCGGGCGTGGAAGAGACGCTGAAGTACCTGGCGAGCCGCGGCGCAACTCTGGGTGTGGCCACGGGCAACCTGGAGATGATTGGCTGGATCAAGGTGGAACGCGCGGGGCTGCGGGAGTGGTTCCGGTTTGGCGGCTTCAGCGATCAATTCCCTGTCCGGTCTGACCTGATCGGGAACGCCGCGAAGAAGGCCCGTGAACTGGCGGGGGCGCACGCGAGTATTTGCGTGGTGGGCGATACACCCCGGGATATTGACGCGGCACATGCAAACGGACTGCCCGTAATTGCCGTGGCGACCGGACATTTCTCTTTCGATGAGTTGCTGGAATATAAACCCGAGGCGTGCGCGACTACGCTTGCAGATCTACTTCATGCGACGCGGGGCACGACATGAAGAACGTGCGCGCGGCGTTCACCGGGACGATGGCGATGTTGCTGATGACGGCGCTGGCCGGGGCACAGCAGGCACAGA
>NZ_JBARMD010000242.1:0-5797 GCF_049802275.1 Occallatibacter sp.
ATCTATTACGCTCCGTGAATTTATAAGCATAAAGGAGCATACGGCTTCAGCCGTGCCACATCGGCAGGAAAACCTGATTTGTCATCCTGAGCCCCGCACGCTTGGGGCCCCACGAGATGGGGTAAGCCGGGCGAAGGATCTGCTTTCACTCCTCCTCACCGCAAAAAGTCCTTCCGTCCCACACCCCTGATGCAAACGAGGATTGTGAACTTCAGAGGGTAGTCGCTAGATAAGCTCGTCCCGCCCCGAGAGCCCAAGTTCCTTCACCACCTTGCCCACGTCCTGCGAGTGGTCGCGATGCGCGATCAAGAGCGCATCTTCCGTATCCACGATGACAAGGTTTTCAACCCCGACGAGGGCGACGAATTTCTTCGGGCTGTAGATGTAGTTATTGCCGGCCTCAATCGTCAAATGCCCGTCGGACTCGGCTACATTGCCATCGCCATCTCCGCGCAGCCGAGTCTCCATCTGGTACTCGTAGAGCGAAGCCCAGGAGCCGAGGTCGTTCCAGCTGAACTCCGCCGGTACACAGTAGAGATGCGACGCGTGCTCGCCTTTCGCCGAACGCGGCTCCAGAACCGCATAATCCACAGAGATGTTCTCGCACTTCGGATAAAGCTCGCGAAAAACCTGTTCAAAATCAGGTTTCCCGAAGCTCGCGGCAATCTTTTCGAGTAACGGAGCCGTATCCGGCAGGTGCTCGCGTACCGCATTGGCCAGCGTCTTGGCCGACCACAGGAACATGCCCGAGTTCCAGTAATAATTCCCCGAGGCGACAAACTCCTGCGCCCGGTTCAGATTCGGCTTTTCGGTGAATCGACGAACGCGGAGAGCAGCTTCGGCTCCATCGTCTTCTCCGGTCTCGATGTATCCGTATCCCGTCTCTGGACGCGTTGGCTCGATCCCCAGGACGACGATGTTGTCCCCTGCCGCTGCCAGCGTAATGCCCTTCTGCAGCGCCTTCAGAAATCGCGGTTCATCGGCAATCACGTGATCCGACGGGAAAACGCCCAGCACAGCCTCCGGATTCTCCCGCTCGATCAGGAAAGCGGCCAGTCCGCAAGCCGGCGCAGTATTGCGGGCTACTGGTTCCTCGATAATCTGGTGGCGCGGAACCCCCGTAAGCTGGTCGGCAATCTCATGCGCCAGAAATTCGTTGGTGACAACCCAGGTCTTTTCCGGTGAGGCGAGCGGCTTCAGTCGCTCCACCGTCTGCTGAATCATAGAGCGCTCGCCATCGAGCGCCAGCACTTGCTTGGCCCGCGCACGGCGGGAGCGGGGCCAGAATCGGGTTCCGCTGCCACCGGCAAGAATAACTGGACGAAAATCAATAGACTTCGACATGGAAGACACATCCTACTCGACAGAAGCTAGGTTTGCACAGTGATGGACGATACTTTTTAGGTCTAGGCGGCCGGTGAGGCCGTAGGCGAATGCGTAGAAAAAGGTTAGCATCTTCCGCCGGTGATGTCCGTCACCCCAAGGGACGTCGTCGCAGGTGTCCCAGACCCGTGCCGATTCTGTCGTAAGTCGCACTACCGACGTAGACAGCAGCCAATATCAGGTAAGCTAACTGCATGTTCGGCACCGGCCAAGGTTCGATCCATCTCTTCCGCATCAAGGGAATCGACGTTTATCTCAACTGGACGTGGTTTCTGGTAGCGCTGTTCGAAATACAGGCTCGGAAGGGCAGATACAGTTCCATCATCTGGAACGTAATCGAATACCTGGCGCTGTTTGCCATCGTGCTAACGCATGAATTTGGCCACGCGCTCGCCTGCCGCTCCGTCGGTGGAACCGCCGACAAAATCATGCTGTGGCCCCTCGGCGGCGTCGCCTACGTCAATCCGCCCCAACGCCCGGGCGCAACCCTGTGGAGTATCGCGGCCGGGCCGCTGGTGAATGTCGTTTTGGCAATTCCGCTCGCTTTAGCCTTTTGGACCGCCCGGTCACTGGACTGGCGTGCTTCGAATCCCGACGGATATCGGCTGATTGTCGCAATCCAGTTCACCAACATCGTCCTGCTGGTCTTCAATATTCTGCCCATCTACCCGCTGGACGGTGGCCAGATCCTCCGCTCCCTGCTTTGGTATCCCCTGGGCCGCGCGCGAAGTCTCTTAGTCGCGTCGTCTCTGGGTTTCTTTGGGGTTGCCGGGCTCATTGCACTGGCTCTTTGGACCCAATCCATCTGGACAGGCCTCATCGCTGCCTACGCAGGAATGAACTGCTGGAGCGGCTTCAAAACCGCACGCGCCCTGCGCAACCTCGAAAAAATCCCGCGCCGCGCAGGATTTGCCTGCCCCAGTTGCCGAACCGCCCCGCCCATTGGACCCATCTGGCGTTGCAATAAGTGCGATACCAGCTTCGATACTTTTGAGACTGGCGGCGTCTGCCCGCAGTGTTCCGCACGATTCGAAAAGACAACCTGCCTCGACTGCCGCCAGCAGGCTCCGGTGTCAGAGTGGCAGGCGGGCTACGTTCCCGGCGTAGGCGTCATGTCTGGTGAGGCGACCACGAAGTAGTTAGCGCGCTGCACGTCTCAATAAAAGAAAAAGGCCAGGTGCCCCATCCATGCGCAGCTTCGTCGCGCATGGGTGGGAAAGCACGAACCATCCAATCACCCCAGAAACGAAAGGCCCGGTTTCCCGGGTCTCTCGTTTCCGCATTCTGATTCAGAGAATCTACGAATCTACCCCAGTTTCTCCAGAAAGTCGCCCATCCGTCGCGTCCCCTCATCGATATTCTGCTTGGTCACCGGGTACGAAATGCGGATGTGCTCCGCGGTGCCGAACGCCTCGCCGGGCACCGTCACCACATGCGCTTCATGCAGCAGCCGCGTCGCCAGCTCCGTCGCCGACTTGATGCCGCCCTTCCCGATAAAGGCTCCGATATTCGGATACACATAAAACGCGCCTTCAGGCTTTGTGCACGTCACGCCTGGAATCTCAGCCAGCTTCGCCAGCATGTAGTCCCGCAACTCAATGAACTCCGCACGGAATTGCTCCACGCACTCCTGCGGTCCGGCCACTGCCGCGATTGCCGCCTTCTGCACCATGCTCGCCGCATTCGACGTGGACTGCGATTGCAGCTTGCTCAGATTCGCCGCAATCGGCTTCGCAGCCAGCGCATAGCCCGCCCGCCATCCCGTCATCGAGTACGTCTTCGACAACGATCCAAGGATGACGATGTGCTCCTTGGCCCACGTATACGAACCGCCTGAAACCGGCTTGCCCGCATAGTTCAGGTAGACATAGCACTCATCCAGCAGCAGGAAAATCCCGCGCTCATGCGCAAGATGCACAATCCGTTCCAGATCCTCCGCCGACACCACCGACCCCGCCGGATTCGACGGCGAATTGAGAATGATGGCCTTGGTGCGCGGCGTAATCGCCTTCTCAATGGCGTCAGCGGTGATGCGAAAATTTTCCGCCTCGCTGGTCTCGAGGAAAACGACCTTCCCGCCCGCATACTGGATGATGTCCTTGAAGCTCACCCAGTAAGGAACCGGCAGAATCACCTCGTCGCCGTGATCCACCAGCACCTGGATCGTGTTGAACAGCGCCAGCTTGCCGCCTGTAGTGAAGACCGCCTCGTCGATCGAGTAATCTGACCCGAAATCGCACGCGTGGCGTTCCACAATGGCCTTGCGCACGTCGGGAATGCCCGGAACGACCGTATACCGCGTGAAATTGGCTTCAATGGCGGCAATTGCGGCGTCTTTTATGTGCCGCGGAGTGGCAAAATGCGGCTCGCCGGCGCCAAAATCCACCAGGTTCGCGCCTTGTGCGCGCAGTTTGGCAGCCTCGGCGGCGACCGCCATGGTTGCGGAAACCTCAATACGGCCAATACGGTCAGCAAAAACTTTCGCAGGAGCGGCAACTGTCATAGTACTTCTATCTTTACAGATTTTGTGGTTTGCATCCAATGGCCGCTTAAAGATTGGCGTTTTTGCAGTGTCCTAAATGGCGGGGCCGTGCGTGCGCGCGGTCTGGGGAATCTGCCTATACTGGCTGCGAGATGATCCGCAAATTCTGGATTGGGTTTTACGCATTCGCGTTGGCCGGGCGGCGGGAGCTGGAGCGCAAGCTTAAGCCGTAGGCCAGAGGAACGTAGCGACGGCGGCCCAGCACCGGGGGGCCAGCGCTTCGAATTCCTCGTGCGTTTGTCATCCCAACCGAAGTGGAGGGACCTGCCCTGAAAATTCCCATACCTCGATCACAGGTGCCCCATGCTTGCGCAGCAAGGGTGGGAAAGCACGATCCCACCCGATTTTCAGGGTCTCGGGTGGCGCAAAGAGCCATGCAAGACTGCAGTTGCCTTTCATCGCTTTCTCACAGGCGGTGACTCCTCAACCGCGAAGGGTTTTGTGAAAGGGCACGACTTTACGTCGCGCCGTACAACGCCAAAACACTGCTGGGCTTTAGCCACTGAGGGATGTACATTCCGGGTTGGCGGTGATTCAGGCCCAATGCAAAGATCGCCCTAGTGAGGTACCCCGAGGTAATCTCGGTAGCGCGGTTGGCGATGGCATCCGACGAATCACAGCCGCGTCTATTTGATCGCAACCCTGTGGCCTCTTTTCACATCCAGATCGAAAATGCTTCGGACACTCATGAACGTTGAAAGACTCGAGAGGGCGTAGGGTAACTTGTCCTCGCGGAATTCGACTGATATCGTTCCGCCATGCGTAAGTCGATCGTTTTATCTATCTGGTGTGGTCTTGCGTGGGTTGCCATGTGTCATGCGCAACAGCCTTCAACTTCGGCCTCCGATCCGAAAGTCCTGATGCTCGCCGCATCCAAGCTCAACAACCTCGCCGTTCCCGATGCCAAACCTTGGCATATCAGGGCCGCCTTTCAGATCTTCGATGAGCAGGGCGTTGTCACCGACGAAGGCACATACGAGGAATCATGGGCCAGCGCATTTCAGTTCAAACGCACATTCACCGGCAAAGCGTTTTCACAAACCGCATACGGCAGCAAGAAAGGGGTTCTGATTGCGGGTGCGCAAGACGCCCCCGACATCCTGCTGGTTGCACGAAACAACCTGGTCCATCCTTTGCCCGACGACGTAGTCATCGAAAAGACGACATATACAACCAAACGGCTTGATTCGGGAAGCGTGAAGCTTCTTTGCGTTATCCCTTCTGCGTCTGCTCCTGGCGCGCCTGCAGATAATTCGGCATACTGCCTAGACACAGACGACCCAATATTGCGCGTTGCGGCCCGTCCGTCAACTGCTGATCAAACCTTTCACAACCGTTCTCTCCAAGTCGAAGACCGCGCCATCGCCGGGGAGATGAAGATCATGCACAACGGCAAAGTAACCGTTGCGCTCCATGTCGAAGCAGCTACAGTCCTTGAACCGTCGGAAGAAGCCGTCTTCACTCCACCTGCAGGTGCAGTCCCAGCAGCACTACGAATCACAGTTGCTGGCGCGGTCTCTGAAGGAATGTTGGAATACAAAGTCACTCCGGACTATCCCAGCGCAGCAAGAAACTCTCACGTGGAAGGAGTAGTGACACTGCAGGGCATCATCGGCAAGAACGGCGCAATACGAAGCCTCAAAGCCCTTGCCGGCCCCGAAATCCTCCAAGGAGCAGCAATGCAGGCGGTTCAGCAGTGGCGCTATCGTCCCTACCTGCTAAACGGACAGCCGGTTGAAGTGCAAACAACAATCAACGTCTTTTTTATACTTCCTCACTAAGGGTGCGCCCCAACGGTTCAGAGGATCACTCGAAAACTCGTCTCGGAGTCACTCCCGATTGGTTCCGAGCGGGTAGTGGCCCATCTATGAA
>NZ_JBARMD010000243.1:0-5587 GCF_049802275.1 Occallatibacter sp.
GCCGATGCTTACATTCGACATGGCAGCCGCGCCGGTGCGCAGTGCGTCTACACGCTGCTTTCCGCGGCCGCTGCTGCCAAGGCGTGGTCGGCCACCATGCCAACAGGCCAGGCTCACTACGTGCAAAAGTGGGTGCTGGCCGCCACCGCCATGGCGTACCTCAAGGTTCGCAATACCGGCGTAGAAACTCCTGAGAACGACAAGGAAATCCAGAAGTGGTTTGGACTCCTCGCTGACCAGGTTCGCGATTATGTCGACGACAAGATGAAGAATCCCAACAGCGACGCCTGGAACAACCATCGCTATTGGGCCGGACTCGCCGTTTGCGCCGCCGGCATCGCACGCAATGACACCCGCGAGTTCCACTTCGGAATGGAAGCATTCAAAGCCGGCGTGGATGAGATCGGACCCAGCGGAGCACTGCCCCGCGAACTCCAGCGCGCCGGCATGGCTCTCCACTACCACCTTTACGCCCTCGCGCCCCTCATCATGCTGGCCGAACTCGGAGAAGCCAACGGCATCGACACGTACTCCGAAAATCAACACGCCATCGATCGGCTCGTCAATCTCTGCGAACAAGGTCTGCAACATCCTGAGATCTTCGCGAAAGCCACCGGCGTCGAGCAGAACATGCCCGACAAAATCTCCGGCGCGGTGATCGGCTGGGCAGTGCCCTACGTCAAGCGCCGTCCCGACCCCCAGCTATCGGCCTGGATCGCGCAGGCGGGAAGCACCGCCTTCTGGCAGTGGGGCGGTCTTCCACCCGCTTGATTCCCAGGCTGATCCACCGGTCTTGCGACTCACTTTCGCCGCTGGTCATGTAGGCGAAGACAAGACGAAACTCCTGTCGTTTACTAGATATACACTTCTCCGACGTTTACAAAATGCGCTAAACTCCTCAGTCTGCGGGTCTGTGCTTCCTACGCTGTTTCCGGCCCGCCCTTATTGGAGGTTTCATGGCACGTCCTTATTGGTCGGGCAACGTTCAGATCTCGCTCGTGGCGTTTGGAGTGAGCCTCTACGTCGCCACCGAAAGCAAGGGCCAGATCAGCTTTCACCAGATCAGCCGCCGCACCGGCGAGCGGATCCGCCACCAGAAGGTGCTTGAGAGCGCCGCCGAAAGCAAAGAGGCCACCACGGCTGTTGAGAACGACGAGATCGTTAAGGGCTACGAATACAGCAAGGGCAAATACGTCATCATCGAGCCCAGCGAACTTGAAAACCTGCGCATCCCTTCAAAGCACACCATCGCCGTCTCGCAATTTGTCGACATCGCCGACCTGCACCCCGAATACATTGAGAAGCCCTACTTCGTCACGCCTGAAAACGACATGTCGGCGGAGGCCTTCAATGTTGTCCGGGAGGCACTTGTAAAGACTGGCAAGGCCGCCATTGGCAAAGTGTCCTTCTCTGGTCGCGAAAATATCATCGCCCTGATGCCCGCCGGCGCCGACAGTCCGGGCATGGTGGCCTACACCCTCCGCTATCAGAACGAACTGCGCAACCGCGCCGACTATTTCCGCGATATCAAGCAGCCGGCCATCGATCCCGACTCTCTTCAGCTTGCCGAAACGCTGATCGCCCGCATGTCAGCTAAGCTCGACATCAATAAATTCGAAGATGGCTACGAAACAGCGGTCAAGGCTCTCGTTGAAGCCAAGGTCAATCACCTGCCCGTGCCCATCGATGAGGCGCCAGCCAGGCAGCACACCGGCAATGTGGTCAGCCTGATGGATGCTTTGCGCAAGAGCGTTCAAGCCGACGCGAGCTCGGCCAAGAAGCCACCGAAGAGCGTGAAGGAAGCTCCCACCAAGGGCATCGGCATCGTGAAGACACCTGCCAAGTCAGCCAAACGCAAATCCGCCTGACGTGGAGACAAGATGGCAACCATGCCCGCGGCTGCTTCGATGATGAAGAAAGCATTCTGCCTTGAACATCCAGAGAAGTGCGCCCGGTTCCAACTTGCTTTTCACGGAATCGTGGTTCCATCGAATCTCTATCCCAACCAGGTGGAGCGGGCAAAGATGATTCTCGCAGGCAAATAGCAGGACAGTAATCACCTGGCGAGGTCCAATGCGCTCATACTCGTGCACCCACTAAAACACGGCGTCGTTGCGCGTCACATCGTGGGCAAATATTCACGACAATGCGCGCGAAACCGGGGAACGGCATGAAATCCTGGACTTGGTATGCGCGTTCGGCGAAGACGCAGAGATAAGCGCGCGAATTCGGATCAGAGCCGTAGGAAGGTGCGATCAGCTTTCCCGGGATGAGCGAAAGCTGAAGGCACGAAATAATCGACGCAGACGTGAGCATCACCCATCGTTCAGGACCTCATAATTGGCAAAATTGTCAGCGCGCACTCGAATCGCTGCCCGGCACGCGCCTCCTGCAGCCGTTCAAACCGAGCTCCGGATAGTTCGAATGTTGAATACCTCGAATGCCCGAATTGTGAAAAAACCTAGGTTGTTGGAGAAATCGCCGGAGGTTTCCACGTACCGTCAATGATCGAAGGCGGCGTTTCCTTCGGCCAGTAGAGCCGCAACATGGGGACGAACTTTCCCTTCGGGGCCGGCAGCCAGTTGGCCACCTTCGATCCGCCGGGCGACTGCGCCTGGATATAGATATCCACCGATCCGTCCGGGTTCGAAACGAACTTGTCCCGCGAACTCACCGTGTAGCGATTGAGCGAATTTGGCACGAAGAAGTACGTCGAATCGTACATCGTCAGCGACCAGAACCCGTTCACCGGCGGCATCTGGCCCTTGTCGATGTGCATCACGTAGTTGTGCCCATCTCCGTCAAACTTGTCACCCTTTGAGTCCTTCTCGCCGGTAGGATAAACCGCGTCCTGCGGACGATTGGCGCCCAGCCCGATCGCGGTAACCAGAGCGCGCTGGATGTAGTCTGTCCCGTACGTGCCCGCATTCGTGGTGAACATCCACCCGTTGATGGGCTTTCCAGCTTCTTTCAAGTGCTCGATGATCTTTGCCTGCGCGATCTTCGGAACAGCCTTGATCAATTCCTGATCGAGCGAACGCAGGATGCTCGGATCGAAGTCCTTTCCCGGCACGATGCCAATCTTAGCCATCTTCTCAACCATGGGTGCGTCGGCCGCTGCAGGAGGATTGTCCTTCATCAGGCGCGCGAGATAGGTGAAGTATTCCTCGATGCTCATGTCGTCTACCTGGTCGCGCACTGCCGTCTTCATGTCGAGGTTACTGTCGACTTCACCCGGCGGCGGCGTGTAGGACTTCCCATAAGAGCTCAGCGGAACCAGTTCAAATTTGTCTTGCAGCGCGTGAACTGCTTTGTAATCCTCCGGCGTACCCGTGCAGTAGATTCGGCCAAGCAGCCAAACCATGCCTGTAGGGGACTTGTATTCCGTTACCCCGTCTGGAAGTTTGCCCGACCATCCGGGTCCGGTGATCGCGTACTTCGCAGCTTTGCCACCAGTCGTCCTCTTTCCCGGCACCTGGAAAACATCTGTCCAGCCGCTCAGCAGCGGTAGCAGGAAGTATCGATCTCCCATATCAGGAACACTGAGGATCCACGGCTCACGCGACACATCGAACCATGCCATCGTGTAAAGGGTGTCAGCGTTCGGCGCCGTAACAGCGTGATTATCCACGCTGGGATAAGTACGAAGCTTCAGCATCTGACCCACCGGCGCATGCGCATCATCGGGAACTGCGACATTGGTGAGGCGCTTCCTCGTCATGTCCATCGTGACCAGCGGGTAACCATAGATGTATGCATCGGTTGCCAGGCTAACTCCCTCCTTAAGCCCGGTATCCGAGGTGCTTTTGCAGGATGTGAAGCAAAGCACCATCGCGGGAAAACAAGAAACGAGCAGAAGTTCACGTACGCCCACTTTCATTCAAGTCTCTCCTTACTCGCCGGAGGCTACATCTCGACGGACGGCAGACACAACTGTAAGTTCTGCCAGTTCAATGTCTTTGCGTGTGGTCCGGGCAGTGTTGACTTGGGACGTATCGCAGGCGACCCGCAGGGGATCGACTTCCAGAATCGCAGTGATCCAGAGAGAACTAGTCAGGCACAAATCCAAGAAGTGATTTTCTTGTCCGATTCATTCCTTGATTGTGTTCATCGGATTGAAGGCCGGTATTTACGCCTTCTTGTCAGCGCTCCATCGAAGTACATGGCCACTCTGGGGGAGTAAGCTGGCGCCTTCCGGGACTCACATGATTGATTGAAACGCATTCCCGTTGACGCGCACTATCGGTGCGGGTACACTCCGAGCCATTCGAGCGGCTCGCTGCCGGTCTTCGCCTTTGCCGCTGAACCCATCTGGAGGAATCACGATGCTCCCCTCTACAAAGCGCGTTGCGCTCTTGCTTGCTCTCGCCGTGCCCGCCACACTACCCGCCGCAGACTACACCTACCAGCAGACCACGCAGCTCACCGGCGGCTCGCTGCTGCACATGATGAAGTCGGTTGGTTTCATCAGTTCACAGGCGCGCCACATGGGTGATCCCATCGTCTCCAGCATCTACCTCAAGGACAACCGCCTGGCCAATGTGTCTCCCGAAACCATCGAGATCATCGATCTCGACAAGGAAACGATCACCAACATCGATGTGCAGAAAAAGACATACACGGTGATGACATTCGACCAGATAAAGCAGGCCATGGAGAATGCGCACCAGCAGATACAGAAGCAGCAGGCCGCACAACCGGCGCCTGAACCCGCCAAGCCCGACGCACAGAACGTCAAGATGAGCTTCGACGTGAAGGTGCGAAAAACCGGCGCGCAAAAGGAGATCAGCGGGCTCCAGAGCAACGAAGCCATTCTTACCATGACCATGACGGCGACCGACACGCAGACGCAGCAATCCGGCAACATGGCCATCACCAATGACATGTGGATGGTGCCGGAGATCCCCGGCTACGACCAGGTACGCGACTTCTACAAGCGCATGGCGATGAAGATGGTGGATGCCGGGACCATCGGCCTGGGCTACGACTTCAGCAAGATGCTGGCGCAGAATCCGGGTGCGGGTCAGGCGCTCGGCGACATGGCCAAGGAGATGCAGAAGCTCGATGGCGTTCCGATCATGCAGGTGATGCGCATGGGCACCACGACCAACGGCCAGCCGCTGCCCGCCGCATCTGAAGCTCCAACCCCCGCCGAGCCTGCGGGGCCCAGCGCCGGCGATGTAGCCAAGCAGGGCATGACTTCAGCTCTGACAAGCCACTTCGGCTTCGGCGGATTCGGCAAGAAGAAGCAGGACCCACCCCCAGACCAGAATCAGAATGGGGCGCAGGCCCAGCCAACCAGCGCAATCCTGATGGAAACGCAGATCACCACTTCAAACTTCTCATCGGCCCCCGTCGATTCATCTCACTTCGACGTTCCGGCCGGATACAAGCTGGTGCAACCTCCGGCGCAGACAACGGTAAAGAATGCGCAGTGATCACTGCGGCGACGGGCTATCTTCTGATTTCCATTGCTGGATCCATGACGATTGCGAGAGGTAACGCTCGCGGTCTGCAATCCGGACTGAAGTTGTCGGAGAGTGACTTCGAAAAACCTGCAAGGACTTTGTGGAAAACCGCAAATTTT
>NZ_JBARMD010000244.1:0-3301 GCF_049802275.1 Occallatibacter sp.
GCTTTGGGAGCAGAGGGTCGGGGGTTCGAATCCCTCCGCCCCGACCAGAAGTTTTTTAAACCTGTCTCACTTTACAGGCTCGATCGATTCATTTCCGGCTGATTGTGTATTCGCTCATGGCGTGGCGACAAGGTTCTGGGTATCGAATTTGGAAGAGAATCCCTGGATATTCCTCTGACACGCCTCCCCGCCGGTGAGCCAATCCAGCAGAAAGCCTGACTCACGAGCTTCGGGCACGCCTTCTGTCTGCGCATTCACCTCATCGCGGGTCGCCCCATTGCGAGTGAATTCTCCGATTTTCGTAACGGCGTCGACGGTTTCTTCCGCGATCAAAAAATCCTCATTTCAAGGCCAGTAATACCCTGCACCGTGCAGATAATCGAACTCCGCAGCGAGCGCAGAAGCGAGCAAGACGACGGCGATCGCAAAAAGTGTGAGCCGTGGAAAGCGCTCTGGGAAAGAAACCCGCGCCTGCCGGGCATATTCAAAGAGATGGCGTGCCGCGGGCTCGGGAAGTGGCGCGTTCATTTGGGGACTTTCGCCATAACCCGAGACCGGAGATTCAGAATCATTGATGTGGATGGAGATCCAACCTGTTTCGCCAGTGTCGATGCGGCTTTGACTTTTCTGGATCGGCATAATTCCCTCACAAAACGCGTTTGAAGATCACCGCAATTTATGCTTGGACCTTATGCTTTCCACTATAGCCATGCAATGCTGCAAATGACGTAGATTGAGTAATTTATAGTCACACCTTAGAGACGGTAAATTCAACGAAACAGTAATTGGATTCCATTACCGGAAGGCAAAAAGTAAGTACCAAGGTGGCTGCGGTCAAACGTCCGCATTCTCCGCTCCTGCCCTCTCCGAACCGAATCGCCGCGACTTTGCCGCATTGACGCTCGGCTTCTATCCGTGGGTCCGCCAAGAGCGGTTGATATTCCGATGCTCGCTTCTGTTGAGCGCTGACAACCAACCAACCTCACGCGAGGCGGCATCCCTCACTCCAACAGTGGGCGTAATGCAATCTCCCCACAAGAGCGAGGCCTTGTATGCCTGAATGCGTGGGAGAAAGAAGAATTCTTCTCGTTGAAGACGAGAAGGTGATCGCTGATACGCTGGGGAAAATCCTGTCGTCGAACGGTTATGACACCCGCGTCGCCTATTCGGCAGAAGCTGCGATGGCTGCCCTCTCTCTCTGGTCGCCGCATCTTGCCATCCTCGACGTCATGCTCCCTAACATGAACGGGATCGAACTTGCCGTCGCGCTGAAGGAACGCTTCGACCGATGTCACGTTCTATTGTTTTCGGGTCAACCTGCGGCCGAGGGACTCATGCAAAAAGCCAGAAGCGAAGGGCATGAGTTTGAGATTCTGGCCAAGCCGATCCATCCAACGACAATGCTGGACACGATCTCCAACCTTCTCTGTCCGAGCAACGCGGAACGTGCCCACGGGCTTTGAATTGTGACGACCGTCAGGCCTGGGCGCGCACCAGCAAGCAGGTAATATTATCGTGGCCGCCGGCTTTTTTTGCCGCGTCCACCAGCCGCGCTGAGAACTCCTCCAGCGTCACATCTCCGGTAAGCAAGGTCTGAATGACCGAGTCAGGCAGTTCGCGCGTCAATCCATCGGAGCAGAGCAGGAACAGGTCACCGGGTTCCGCCTCGAATTCAAACACGTCCGGCGTCACCTGCGATTGTGTTCCAAGGGCGCGGGTAATCACGTTCTTTAATGGGGAGTGCAACGCTTCGCGCGGAGTCATCCGGCCAAGCCGCACCTGCTCCTCGACCAGCGAGTGGTCCTGGGTAAGCTGCTGCAGCTGGCCTCGGCGAAAGCGGTAGCATCGGCTGTCTCCGACATTCAGCACCCATACGCGCTGTTCCCGGGTCGCCAAAGCCACCAGGGTCGTACCCATCCCGCTCAGACGGTGATTCCGTTGCGCTCGCGAAAAGATGGCTTCGTTCGCGGCGCCAATCGCGTTCTGAGCCGCGTCGGGTAGCGGAGTTCCATCCTCAGGATTGGGGTGCGTCAAGAGCCGAAGGACCTCGTCCACCGCAATCGTGCTGGCAATTTCGCCCGCAGCCGCGCCACCCATGCCATCGCATACAAGGTAAACACCCGCCTCGACGGAGTAGCCGTAGGCGTCCTCATTCGTGGGGCGCTTGCGTCCGCGGTCGGAGACCGCCGCAGCCGTATACCGAACGACAGCCGTGGCCAAGAAAAACCTCCGCAGGCAAGTTTACACGTATGCAGCAAGCCGTGAATACCCGAACGACTCAGTGCACCGATGGCAGGCCAGTCGCCGGAGCCGGCAGCTCATACACTTGGATGGCCCCGGCATCAAGAACGGCTACTCTCCGTGCTGACGGTGAAATTGCGACATTTCCGCCTCCATCGAGTATCGGACTCGCCGGCGCCGTTAAATCGACCTTCCCGGTGAATGCGTCGTAAACCTCCACCAGCTGGCCCTTCACATCATCAAAGCTGAGCGGCGCAAAGGTATCGACTTCGTGGGTTACGACAAGCGTTTCCCGGGCGAGGCGCAGCCCGTTGGGCGCCATGATCAGCCGAGGCCAGATTTGGGTCGGGGGCTTGGCGGCATTCCACAGGCGCTTGCCATCCGTGGACATGGCCACCATCCAGCGGCTGTTGTCGGGATTGCAGGTGGTGACCAGAATTTCCGGATTCGAGACAAACTCAACCGATGGAGCGCACATCGAATCAAGGTTTCCCATAATGCGATTGCCGCCATTGAAGTAGTGGAGATTCAGCGCCCATTCGTGTCCCTTGCCGCGAAGAGTCTCCACAAGTCCTTCAGAGTTGATCGGCAGATGTACCGTCGTGCGTGTGCGGCTCACAAGCATCACCTTGCCCGTAGCGAGGCGCACGATGCGAAGGACAATGTCGGGCTGCGCGTATGACTTAACCTCATCCGTCGTAATCCACGCTGAAGCTGTTGGAGGGCTCGGCACGGTGCCCGGCTGCGGCCTCGAATTCACTGGCTCGCGCGAATCGGTGGCAATCAGATCCTGGCCGGGATTCATTTCCAGCCACAACAGCGGACCCTGGAACTGGAGGGCAGGTCTAAGTTCCAGCGTCGCGTCCCCTAGCTTCAAATCAAAGAGATCGCGCAGAAGGAAATGCCCGTCGTCGAGCATCCACAGGTAGCGGCCCCTGTCGTGGACAGTCCACAGGGCCTCGGCGTCTACCGTGCCGGTGGGGAGGGTAAGGACAATTGCGCGAATCTGGCGTTCATTGTCTGCCGCAGGATTGCCTTCACGGCGGATCAGACCCGGCGC
>NZ_JBARMD010000245.1:0-2736 GCF_049802275.1 Occallatibacter sp.
GGTGTGAACCCTGCGCCGGTTGCTTTGGAACTGGTGTAACGAGTTGGTAGCGTATGGAAAGGTTGCAAGGTTAAGAGAGCTATGAAACTGCGCCAGTTTGTTTTGGTCCTTCTCCTCGTAGGTGGATTCTGGTTTGTCACCACTCATTTCCCTCGAGGTCTGAATCCTCTTACACTCACGAATACGCGGGTCCCCGGCTCGCCGCTGGAATTGTCAGAGGCGCATGCTGCGCCTGAATTCGATGCGGAAGAGCAGAACAACATCTCCGTCTACCGGCATGTGCTGCCTTCTGTCGTAAACATAACTTCGCGCGCTGTAATCTTCGACTTCTTCTATGGGACTGTGCCGCAAGAGGGTCAGGGATCGGGATTCATTCTTGATAAGGCCGGCCACGTACTCACCAACTACCACGTGGTAGAAGGCGCCAATCGGGGCATTGAAGTGAAGCTGAGCAATAAGCGCAGTTACAAGGCTACGGTGATCGGAAGCGACAAGGTGCACGACCTGGCGCTGCTCAAAATCGACGCGCCTGATCTGCAGCCGGTGGTCCTGGCCGATTCCAGCCAGGTTGCGGTTGGAGAAAAAGTGTATGCCATTGGCAATCCGTTCGGGCTGAGCGGAACCATGACGCAGGGCATCATCAGCTCGATCCGTTCCATCCGCAACGGCGATGGAGCGCCAATCGAAGATGCGATCCAGACCGATGCGGCGATCAATCCCGGCAACTCCGGCGGTCCACTGCTTAATTCGCGCGGCGAGGTCATCGGCATCAACACCATGATCGCTTCGAATGGCGCGGAGCAGAGCTCGGGCATCGGATTCGCAATTCCCATCAATACGGCGAAGGCAGTGCTTTCCGATCTGACGCGTTACGGGCAGGTGCGCCGGCCATCGCTGGGCATATCGTCGTATGCGATTGGGCCGGACCTTGCGTCCCAGATGGGATTGGCTGCAGACTATGGCGTGCTGATCCAGAAGGTGCTTCCGGGTGGAGCGGCAGAGCGAGCGGGATTGCACGGAGGCAATCAGCAGGCTTACGTGGGCAACCAGCCGGTGATGCTCGGCGGCGATTTGATTGTGGCGATCGATGGCCAGCAGATCACCGATCCGCAGGACATCAGCGTGGTGATGGACAAGCACCAAGCCGGCGATACGGTGAACGTGACGGTGTTGCGCGGACGGCGGCAGATGACGGTGAAGGTGGTGCTCGGCGAGGCGCGGTCGGTTAATACATAAGAGTGCTGCTGACGCTGGACCCAGAGAGCCGATCGTGGCCATTGACGATTGCCAGAACTTCATATTCCACTTTTCCGTTTTCGATTTCTTTGGAATAGCCGCGAACGTTCCTCTCCCTTCGTTTGCTGATCTGCGGTTTTCTGAACCGGCGCGGGCAAATCGGTCTTCGAAATTCCCTTCTCGGCGGCTAACAAGCTGAGAGAAACAACGGTGAGAGCACGCACGGGAAGTTGAAGTCCGAGTGATGCGCGCATTAACCGGCTCGATTCTTCGGAAAGTTCCCGACGCAGCCTAATCTATGCTGCACACCTTAGTCCAAACTGAAGGCAGCTCTGTTCCACGAGTGTGCTTCTTCATTGGCGCCGTCAGAATCTCTTATATCTGAGACGATCTCAACTTCCCTGAAGGCGTTCTACTCAGAATCCAGAGCAAATACCTCAGTTAGAGCAGAATCAAGCTAGCTATACCCAGCAGCGATTCTAAGAGTAATCCTTGTTTTCTCTGGCGAAGTGACCGCGATGACGAGGATGGGACGAGCCTATTCGGACGATCTGCGGGTGAGGATTTTGGAAGCCGATGAGCGCGGCGAGGGCAGTTGTCGTGTGCTCGGCAAGCGTTTTGGCGTCAGTTGGGAGTATGTTCGCAAACTGCGCCTGCAGCAGGCTGCGACTGGGCAAAAGGCGCGTGTTGCGCAATCGCGGTACGGAATCCTGAGCAAGGTGACCGAACCGGTCAAGACGCACATGCTCGGCTTGGTCAAGTCGCAGCCCGACCTGACTCTGGCCGAGTTGCGGGAGCGTATACGTTTGGACAAGGGCGTTTCGATGAGTTGGGGGCTGGTGCACCTGTGGGTGGTCCGGCTGGGTCTGCGGCTGAAAAAAAGTCGCTCCACGCCGTCGAACGAGACACCGAAACCAACCGTATCCGTCGCGCCGAGTTCCACCAGCGCATCCTCGCGATCGATCCGAAAAGGCTCGTCTTCCTTGACGAAAGCGGGATCTCGACCGCGATGACGCGGCGCTTTGCGCGCTGCCTCGGCGGGGCGCGCATCCATGAAGGGACGCCGGAAGGAGACTGGCAGATCGTCACCATCCTGGGCGCGATGAGCCTGGGCGGCATGATCGCTACGATGACCGTCGCCGCGGCCACCGATACGGATATCTTCCTCGCCTATCTGGACCATTTCCTCTGCCCGGCCCTCACTCCAGGAGATGTGGTGGCGATGGACAACCTCAGTTCGCACAAGGTCGACGGCGTGCGGCAGCGGATCGAGGCCGCAGGTGCGCAGTTGCTTTACCTGCCGCCTTACTCGCCCGACCTGAACCCCATCGAAAAGGCCTGGTCCAAGTTCAAACAGCTGCTCCGCTCCGCCAAAGCTCGGACTGAACAAGCCCTCGACCAAGCAATCACAGAAGCCCTTCAGGAAATATCTGCTGACAACGCTCAAGCCTGGTTCAGGCTGACCCTCAACTGGGTACAGCTATGATGAAAACGCTCTAA
>NZ_JBARMD010000246.1:0-4074 GCF_049802275.1 Occallatibacter sp.
GTCCCGCTCATGAACACCTTGCCCATCAGGTCGACCACGGCGAACTCGACGCCGCTCTCTGTCACGCCCTCGAATACGCCATATCCCGGCAAACCCGGTTGCATATTCGCAGGCCGCAGCACGCGACGCGCACGCTCCTGGCTCTCTGCAGGAACAGATTTCAGATAATCCAGAAGCTCGCGCTTGTCCCATACGTGATTGCCGGTGGTGAGCACGTCAGCGCCCAGGTCAAATAGCTCTTCGGCAATCTGCGGCGTTACTCCGAATCCGCCCGCAGCATTCTCCGCATTGATCACCACAAGCTCGACATCATGCGCCTCGCGCACATGCCCGATATGCTCGCGCACAATCCTGCGGCCCGCGCTGCCGAAAATGTCGCCGACAAATAAGATCTTCAAAAACAGCTCCTAGCTTCTAGCTGCTAGCCACTAGCTTGTTCTTCCGATGGACAGCAAGACAACGAGAATTCGAAACACCGACACATCAATCGCCGACCCCCTATGCTAGAAGCTAGGAGCTAGTAGCTGGAGGCTGCTTCTCCTGATCCCTATCTCTCATCAGCGGGAACAGGATCACATCGCGAATCGACTTTGAGCCGGTTAGAAGCATCGTCAACCGATCGACTCCAACACCCTCGCCGCCAGTCGGAGGGAGGCCGTACGCAAGGGCGCGCACGTAGTCCTCGTCCATCTGGTGCGCTTCGTCGTCGCCGCGATCGCGTTCCGCGAGTTGCTGTTCGAATCGCTTGTGCTGCTCGACAGGGTCGTTCAATTCGCTGAATGCGTTGCCAAGCTCAAACCCGCCCGCGAAGAATTCAAAGCGCTCCACGTGCTCCGGATCGTCCGGCTTGGCCTTTGAAAGCGGCGAAACCACCGTGGGGTAATCGTAGATAATTGTCGGCTGAATCAGGAACGGCTCAACCACCGCCTCAAACAGGTTGTAAATCAACTTGCCCAGCGGCGCACCCTTCATCGAGTCGTAGTAGACCGCGCTCATCGCCGTTCGGATCGTCTTCAATTCTGACAATCTCTCTGCTGTCGGCTGTTGGGGACCCTGTGCTTCCACCGTCTCAAGGGAATCAATGGCCGCACGAATGCGAGCCTGCAATACCTCCGCTGATTGAAACGCGGTTAGCGCGGGCTTGGCTCCTGCCTCTTCCGGCCAATATTCACGGATCGCTTCACGCATCGTCAGCCGCGTCCACTTGCCCAGGTCGATCGTGTTGCCGTCGAATTCAGTGATGGTAGTCCCGTTTACCTCGCGCGCGACATATGCGACGAGGTCCTCGGTCAGCTGCATCATGTCCTGGTAGTTCGCATACGCCTGGTAGAACTCCAGCATCGTGAACTCGGGATTGTGTTGCGTACTCACACCCTCATTGCGGAAGTTGCGGTTGATCTCGTAGACGCGATCGAGGCCGCCCACCACCAGCCGCTTCAAATACAGTTCCGGCGCGATGCGCAGAAAAAGATCCATATCCAGCGCGTTGTGATGCGTCGTGAACGGCCGCGCATTTGCTCCGCCGGCAATGGTCTGCATCATCGGCGTTTCCACTTCCAGATAATCGCGCTCGTCAAAGAAGCGCCGCATCGCCCGCAGCACTTTGGCCCGCTTCACGAATACTTCGCGCGCATCGAGGTTGGCGAACAGGTCCACATACCGCTGCCGGTAGCGCAACTCCACGTCGGCCAGTCCGTGAAACTTCTCTGGGAGCGCCAGCATCGCCTTCGCAAGAAACGTCAGCCGCTCCACGTGAACGCTCAGCTCCCCCGTCCGGGTCCGGAACAGGTAGCCACTCACTCCCACGTGATCGCCAAGGTCCAGCAGCTTGTAAAGCGCCCAGCCCTGCTCGCCCACGGCATCCATCCGCACATAAATCTGCAGCCGCTCTCCGCCCTGCTGCAGCGTCGCGAAACCCGCCTTCCCCATGACGCGGATAGCCATGATCCGGCCGGCGATGGCCACGGTCGCGCGCTCGGCTTCCAGCGTCTCTGCCGTCGTCTCGCCCCATTTCGCGCGAATCTGCGGAATGGTATGCGAGGAAGGGAACTGGTTGGGATACGCTGCTTGCCCCAACTTCTCAATCTCCGCCAGCTTGCCCCTGCGCAACTCAAAGAGATTGCGCTCAAATTCCGAATCAAACACGGTATTTACCTTCGTCAGAATCAATGAGTTCTAGTCGTCAGTATAGCGTTCGCAACTTCGCATCTCTGGTGCCCTATCGTGTATAACCACGAAGGATGCCGTTCCACCGTCCACTTCCGGATTCCCATTCGCGCTCAAAGATGTCCAGCGGCGTCGAGGCAATCGTTCAAGCTGAGAAACTTCTGCAGATTGCGCTTATGCTTCCCTGTGCCGCGGGGGTTGGCTGGCTTATCGGCGCATGGGCCGACAAGCACTTTCATCAGTCGTGGATCGCCATTGCCGGCATCGTCTTCGGAGCCATCTCGGGACTTGTTTTCGTCATTCGCATGGCGCTCGCGGCCGAGCGTAGCACCCGAAATGAAACCACCGCCCAAAAAGGATCTGGTGAGAGATCCGGCAACTCTCAAAAATGACTACAGAAATGAAACAAGAAACCCACCCGTTGCTTGAGTTATCCAATGATGCTGCTGAAGTGATGCTTCAAAAGGCTATGCGCAACTCGCTCATAATAGGCGTGATTGCTTCCGTCATTCTTCTTGTCTCATCCGGCTGGCGCAATGCCGCAATGTTGATGACCGGAGCCCTGATTTCGGCCGCCAGCATCTTCGAGTGGCAGCGGCTTGCACGAGTTATTCGCGCCAAACTCGAAGATGAAAAGACGCCCCGCAGCGCGACCGCCGTGGTCGTTTTCTTTGTGATCCGGCTCATCCTCTATGCAGGGGCCATCTATGTTAGCCTAAAGTGTTTCCAGGGATCGGCAGTGGCACTGCTCTGTGGCTTGGGATTAGCAGCTCTCACCATCATGTGGCAGGCTCTCCGACTCCTTCTGGATTGAGGCTTTTAGCCTCATCGCTCTATAAACAACAAGGAAACGGAAAGACCACGTCTTCATGCCTGAACCTTATGCTTTGACCCGCCTGCTCAATACCCTCTTCGGCGGAATCATCACTTCCATCATGCAGATGATGGGCATTCATCCGGCGAACCCTGGTGCGCCCATCAATAACACTTTCACGGTGGAGTTGCTTGTTACCGCGGGGCTGATTGCGTTCTTCATCCTGGTACGGCTCACGCTCTCTCCCGACAAGCCCGGCCCCGCACAGCACGTTGCTGAGTTGATCTCGGAATTTACCGGCAATCTCGGTGAGCAGGTCATCGGACACGGCTACGAAAAGTATCAGGCGTACGTCACCTGCATCTTCCTGTTTGTCCTATGTAATAACCTCGTCGGCCTGATCCCCGGGGTTCCTGCGCCCACCACCTCGCCGAGCGTGCCGCTTGGCCTAGCGCTGCCCACGTTTCTCTACTACAACTACCAGGGTTTTCGCGCTCATGGCGCTGGTTACCTGAAACAATTCGCCGGGCCAATCTGGTGGATGGCGTGGCTGTTGATTCCGATCGAGCTTGTCTCCCATTTCGCCCGCATCATGTCGCTGACCATTCGTCTCTACGCCAACATGTATGCCAGCGACATGCTCACCCTCGGCTTCTTCTCGCTGATCCCAATCGGCGTTCCATCCATCTTCCTTGGACTGCACGTTTTCGTTTCGTGCATCCAGGCATTCATCTTCATGCTGCTGTCGATGATTTACCTGTCGCTGGCAGTCTCGCACGATGCGCACTAGCGTTTCGTGCTAACCATCTCGTCCGAAACGAGAAAAGATTCCGCCGGAGAGTGCTCCCGCTCCGGACCAACGGCAGGCCGCAAGTGTGAGGGGACCAGCTCGGTGAGTCTCAACCACCCACTGGCGGCCAAATTCAAGGGAAGCAGGAGAACTATGCAGAAGTTTCAATATGTGTTCATGGCACTGGCCGTGCTCTGCTTCGCCATTCCGGCGTTTGCTGACGGCGGCTCGGCTGCTATCAACCTGGTGCCAATCGGCGCTGGTGTCGGCATGGCCCTCGCGGCCGGCCTCTGCGGTCTCGGCC
>NZ_JBARMD010000247.1:0-5458 GCF_049802275.1 Occallatibacter sp.
GTTGAGGAATGCGAGGAAATCCGTAATTGGCTGCCCCCCCAGGCGGTCATATGCTCTCAATCTACGCAATTTACAAGTGGCTTTGATCAGGATACCCCTTTCTGTACCCCTAATTCTCCCGGAAGAACCCGCACCGACAATGCCTATCGGACTAGCTCTCGGTTAACAGCTAGGCATTTGCACTCTTCAGCATTGCTCAGTATTGTTCTATATCGCTCATTTTCAGAGCGCGAGTGGCAGAAGGTTGATAAAGGGGCCTTTCGGCAGCTTACTCATGGCTTTGGGGCTCATTTCCGTTAAGTCGGTACACCATCGCAGTCTTGGTTACACCAAGCGCAATCCAATCCTTCACGTCCTGCTGGAGCGAGATGTAGAACTGTGCAACTGCCTTTCTCTGCTTGTCTCCTACGTCCTCTTTTCGATCAAACTTTACCTGAAAAGCGAATTCGCCCACCAGAGACTTATGCTCGCCACGCGTGCGCCATAAACTGATGTCGCACTTCCCTACAATTCCTTTTCCGAAATCAAGCTGACCAAGCGGCACCAGCACTTCCTCCACGATGCCTCCGTTGACGAGGCTGATCTTTTCGGTGTCTGATTTCTTGATAGCGGCAAGTGCCGGGAATACTTTCGCAAGGGTAGCCATCGAGGTCTTGTCGGGATCATGCATTTGGCTCAACCCAAATTGGCAGGTGTGCGAATACAGAATGCGAAAGCCGCCAACCTGGTCCTTAAGCGGGAGCGCCTCGGCTTTGAATTTGATGCGGTACATACCGGCGATCTTGGGTCGCACGTCCATGGCCGTCGCTTCCTTTTCATTTGGGTGTCGGAACTTGAAGACAATCTCCGGATCACCCACCGGGAAACCATCAACATAAGGGATTCTTCTCCTCAGGATGAATGCGTTGTTATACAACCGGAAATCGGAAGTATCACCGAAAACAATCTCCCGGATCTGCGGCCGGAGTCCGGCCTCCGCATCTGCGACAAAACCCACCCCAGATGCCTTTGCTGTTTTTTGCACGATCTTGCCGAAATCGCGAAATGCCTGCACTGACGTGAAACGATCAGGCTTTAGAATCAGCTTGGCTTCCAAGTACGTCACCTCATCGAGGGGCTTGCCGTCGCTATAGGCTTGGCCGGGTGCAAATGTCTGCGATACTGCCTGCAGAGCTTCCGGGGACTTCTTGGCCTTCCTGGCCCTTTTCTCGTCTTTCTTGGCTCTATGCTTTGCTTTGTCTTTTTTTGACATTGGCGTCCTCCTGACGCTGGTTGTCACGCAGGACCGAAATCTTCATATGTTCCTCGTGGGTGGCAAGATACCGCGATACGCAAATCTGTCACTTCACCTTCTGGTCATCTGGCGGCAACCAGGTTTCATCGAGGATGAATTTCTCCCGCCGATAGTCCCGCAACAAGGCTGGCTATTAGCACGGGATGATCTAGGCTACGCCACAACGTCGAACCTGGTTCAATGCGTCACGAATAGGGCCCGAAGACAATCTCTGGATTCCGCTGAAAGGCGTGTACATCTCTGTGATGATCAAGATTGCGGCCGAGACCGCGATCGCACCGAACAGAAGGGCGATAAACGCAAGAGGATTGGGTTGCGCTAAGAGGCCGAAGTTAATGAAGATCATCACGAGCCACGATATTAAGACGAAGAGAAGGGGCTTCGACATGACATTGCTCTTTGACTGTACAAACATCGACCAGCATGTTTGTTCCAAGTCAGCAACTCCCGCAGTCGCACGAACCTTGGCGGATAATTGACTTTCTTCCTTCGGTACAAGAGCTCCGATCAGCTGCTCCAACTTTTCCGCGCCATCCTCGGGTTGGAGTTGCGCCTGTCTGCGACTTTCTGCTGGCCATATGCGGTGGAGAGCAGCTTCAACAAACTCATCTAGTTGAGAGCAAATCGGCTTGGTCTCCGGGCCATAGGAACGCAGGGCGCGATCCAAGAGGATCAACTTGGACGATAGCTGGGCAACTAAAAGCCTTTGCGCGTCGTAGCAGGACTTAGCTGAAGATACTAGCAACCCGAGAACCAGCCCAGTGATTGTAACTACGATTCCGGTGCACAGTGTGATGACTGCTCTCGTATCCGGAGTCAGTTGATTAGCGAATATTACGCTTCGCAGATAAATACCTAAGAGCGCTCCCCCGAAGGTTAGAAAAAGGACACGGAGACTCAAGTTGATCGAATACATCGTCGTCCTCCTGGTCTTTCCCTTCCCATATTTCTCAGTACAATGGCGTGTACGGACGGGCTAGAAGATGTGGCCCAGAGAAAAGAACCATGTGGCATGTCCGGTGTCTCCGACGCTTCCGCCGATGAATACAGGTCCAAAAGCGGTGCGGACTATCGCACCGGCGGCGCCGTCATTGGGAAGTTTGCTTACGCCCGGCGCGTTGTACATTTTCCCGATCTCATAAAGTGCCACCGCATAGACGCCACCGCCCAGGACCGGTGGGAGGGCTACCAAACGATGCATGTAACCCGGTCGAAACAAGAAGTACTGATCTCCCCGTACTTCATTCGTCCCATACGCAAGCAGCCCTGGAACTCCGCCGAGGAAATACTGAGGTATGCCGGTTTTCTCGTAGCCCATCGTGGTCCCACCCTGAGCCATCAGGAAGATGGAACTCGCGGGAGATATTGGCTTGAAGAACTCGGTTTTCATTTCCAGATTTGGAAATGCCGAGGGTGCTCCCGGGCTCTTATCAAGCCAGTGGAAATCCATCTGCCCGAAATAGCCGGTCGATGGAACGATCGGCTCGTCTAAGTGATCGGTGATAAAACGAAACCGCGTAGCGCCCACTCCGCCCTTCACGGATGAGAACGCCGGAGTCCCCAGTTTCAGGGTTGCATCCAGATATCCGATTTCATATCCGGCTCGCACTTCGCTGAATCGGTCGATAGCGTATCCGAGGTCAACCCCACCTCCTGCTCGTCCGATGCGGTAGTCAGCCTGCGGATTGTCATAGGAATAGATCCACTGCCCCGCATTGCTTGCATGCACTCGCGGAGCGACGAACCATTTAGAGGATTGACTAATTTTCTTGTATAACTCGGAAGAAATCTCATAAGTATTTCCAATCGCAAAATCTGTACGCCATTCCGAGCCGAAGCCTGCGACATCGAGGAATGTCAATCGACCTCCCAACGTGTAGGTGACGTTGTCGGGCTCGGTTCCATCGATGTTGAAGCCGATCTGCAGAACCGGCGGCGTGTTGTTGTGCTCACGAACATTGACCAGGAGACCGATCTCGTCTCCGTTCTGGGTCATTCCATAGGACGCGCTCGAGAATCTTCCTGTGCCGGTCAAACGGGTGAGATTCGTGCCGAGTGTCTTGGTGTCGATTGGCTTGTTCACCATCGGCTGAAGAAACGCCTCGACCTTTTTGTTGACTGATGGTGTGCTACCGTCCACTTTGATGAATTGAGGAATGCCTACGGGTCCTCTCTTGCGCGCATCACGCTGGGCTAAGTATTTGTCCCACGCGACCTGATCAAGCGCATACGGCATGAGGATTTTCGATTTCTGTTCTGCCGCTTCCATACCTTTCTGTATGAGTGCATCAGCCTGCGTGAAATCGAGGGCAGTGAATTTCTGAACATCTACCTTGACAACGATGTCCGCGGCCTCCATCCCTCGAACTTCCGATGCCGCCCCGCTGATATCGAGCGACCGTCCGAGGACACCGAAGAGAGATTGCAGGTCCTCTGCGGTTGCAGGGGAAACCTGGAGATGAATCGCAATGACAACATCCGGGCCCATGTCGCGCACCAGATCCGTGGGCAAATTGTCCACAAACATGCCATCGACGTACAAATTGTTTCCGTCATGAACGGGAGCGAAGATTCCCGGCAAGGACATGGTCGCCCTCATTGCCAGGCCAATCGGGCCGGTCGAGAACACGTGCGCCTTTCCTGATACCAGCTCAGTCGAAACGCAGCGGAAAGGAATAGGCAGGTCATCGAATGATTTGACGTCCGAGTAGGCCAACGTTTCCCGGTCGATGAGGAGACTGATCTGATGCCCTGCATTCATCCCCGATGGGAGGGCTGCTCCTTTTTTGAAGCCGATGGCCAAGGTGCTTTGGACCGCCCGTGCATCCTCCTTGCGGCGGAAAGAGAGATCTTCAAACGGGGTCATGCCTCCGAAGAGCAGTGGCCAATCGATCTTTTTGATGGTCCCTTCAATTTGATCAGGGCTTTGGCCAGTGGCATACAAGCCACCAACTAGACCCCCCATACTATTTCCGGAGAGGTAGTCAACGGGAATGTGGTGTTGCTCAAACCAGCGGAGCACACCGATATGAGCGAGTCCGAGCGCACCTCCGCCTTCGAGTGCGATTCCGACCTTCATTCTTTTGGGAGCGTCCGTTTGTCCGCTTTGAGCGATCGCACCCATCGAAAGCCAGATTGTGGTGAACAGAGCACATCCCATCCTGAACAAATGCAATTGAAAACGTGAGACAGGATCGACACGCGAATAAAAATACTTCATGACGCACTCCGTTTCTTGATTCCCAACGTCGTTCTTTGCTCAAAATCCGATCCGTCCCGCCCGGATGAGCGCTGAAAAATCAGGAGACTGCCCCGCCGCTTGAGCTGCCGTATTGATGTGCTCACGCTGCTTCAATTCCTGAAAAGAAACTCCTCCGCTGACCAATCGTCCCCGCTTATACAGCAGCTCATCCAATGTGCCGTTAAGGAGGAACTGGTAGTTCCAGGGCTGCGGGCTGTTCACATCAGCTGCAAGAGGTTTTTCAAGAGTAGTGGTGCAGTTTCTTGTCACCTCGTTGTACCACTCGGGATGGTCTTTCAAGTTGTTCAGGTAGGTGACGTAGGTCAGGAACATGGCTCGCGCTACTGCCGGCTGTTCATTGACGCGGTACATGTAGACTTCTTCATCCTTACGGTAGTTGGTGCGCAATCGAATCAAGTCGCGCTCGTCTGCCGCAACAAAAATCAGTCCGAACTGACGAAAACATCCGCGAATTGTCGAGTATGCCTGACCGGTCCTGTAGCGTGCTTCGATTGAGAATGCGACGTGATCGTTGTCACCAAATTGAAAGCTGACAATGGGGTGACTCGCAAAGCTTAAGCCCCAGTTCGTCAAGAAAAAGTCGACAGCCCGGATCTGTGAAAGATAGACTGTCCGGTCGCTCCAGCAGTTAGAGTAGTCGGTTTCGGTGTGGTAGTCGCAGTTGCGCAGATTGTGAATGGTGACTCGATCTCCGTTAATTTCAGCCCATGCTAATCGAGCATTGTCTGGTTGCCAATCACCATCGTTCGAAGGCTCCAAGCCGAGCCACCATAGAAGCACGCAAAAAACGCTCAAGAGACATAAGATCGCTGCCCAACGAGAACCTCTTAACGCAATGACAATCGCAATAAGACCGAGTATGTAGATCAGTGTCGCCGGGATGCGCCATGCCGTTATTCGAA
>NZ_JBARMD010000248.1:0-11026 GCF_049802275.1 Occallatibacter sp.
GATTGTAAGAATCCGGAGCAAGTTCGCGAATGAGGAGGAGAAATGGCCAGCCTGACCGTTTCGTACCTGTGGCGCGACCAGAAAGCACACCAGGGGTTCCGTACCGGCGTTTCGCTCCACAGCCATACCAACCAATCCAAAGAGACGCTGGATTTTCTAGCGAATCTAGGCAGCAGATATGCCGCGATTCGTCCAATACTGACGCGCCTTGAGAGTCGAGCAAAAGAGAAGTTCGGCATTCGTGTGGACTACGCGACGAGTTACTGGACGCCGCCCATGACTCCCAAACTCGCGTTTGATCTCGAGAGCGGGCAGATTGAAAAACTCGATCTGCACGCCATGGTTTCCATCACCGACCACGACAACATTCAGGCCCCCATGCTGCTGCGCACCGTTCCCAGCGCCCGCCGCATTCCTGTCTCTGTCGAGTGGAGCGTGCCCTACGGCGGTGTGCAGGACTTTCATCTCGGCGTTCACAACCTTCCCTCAGGCCGCGCCAGGCAATGGATGCGTACGCTGGCTGCCTTTACCGCCAACCCCAGCGAGCCGCGACTCAGGGAAATCCTTGTCGCCCTGCATGACGAGCCCAACGTCCTCGTCGTCTTCAACCATCCCATGTGGGACCTCTTCCTTGTGGGGCAGGAGAAACACAGATTTCTAGTCAACGAGTTCCTGCAAAAGTACGGCGCCTGGCTGCATGCTCTCGAACTGAATGGGTTGCGCAACTGGGAAGAGAATCGCGCGGTGCGCAGCCTGGCACAGCAATGGAACATGCTCCTGATCAGCGGCGGCGATCGCCACGGCGTCGAACCAAACGCCAACATCAACCTGACCAATGCCGCAAGCTTCACTGAGTTCGTGCACGAGATCCGCCGCGAGCGCCGCAGCAACGTGCTCTTCATGCCGCAGTATGCCCAGCCCTGGAAACACCGCCTGCTGCAATCGACTCTCGATGCCATCCGCGACTACCCTGATTTCCCGCAAGGATCGCGGACGTGGGACGAACGTGCCTATCACCCCGACGCCAACGGAGTGATGCGCCCGCTGAGTGAGATATGGCCGAAAGGCCGTCCGCCATTTTCAATCTACTGGGCCATCAAGGCTGTGCAGATGCTGGGCAACGCGCCGGTGTCCGGTGGACTGCGCATAGCGTGGAGCGACGAGGGCCAGCGGCGTCTCGCGCTCGGCGAACAGGAGGGCTGAACCTGCGTACGCATCCATGAACGCACCGCCGAGAGTTGCATACCTCCCCGATTCCTTCCATGAGATAAACGGGGTTGCCCACACCAGCCGCCATTTTGAAGCCTTCGCGCATCGGCATGATCTGCCCTTTCTCTGCGTACGCGCCGGACATCGGCCACAGGCACTCGAAAAAGCCGGCAATGTCTGGACCCTGGAGCTCCCGCGGGTTTCTCTTTCCATTCCACTCGAAAAAGACCTGAGCTTTGACCCAACGTATGTGCGCCATCTGCCCGTCATCGATGAAGCTCTGGAACAGTTCAATCCCGATCTCATCCACATCACCGGCCCCAGCGAAATCGGAATGCTCGGCGTTGCTATCGCGCGCCACTACAATTTGCCGTTGGCGGCAAGCTGGCACACCAATGTGCACGAGTACCTGGCGCGCCGTACCGATCGCTTGCTGCGATTTCTCCCCAGGGCCCATTCCACCGCAGCATGCCACACCATCGAAGACCTTACACTTGCCGTTGCATCCGGTTTCTATTCCAACGCCGACATCCTCTTCGCGCCGAATCCGGAACTCTGCCAGATTCTCGCGCACGCGACCGCGCGTCCTTGCCACCTGATGCCGCGTGGCGTGGATTCTGCTCTCTTCGATCCCCAAAAGCGGAACAGGAGCGGAAACAATTGTGATTTCGTTTTAGGCTACGTGGGCCGCCTCTCAGTGGAGAAAAACGTAGTGCACCTCGCGCAGGTGCAGCAAGATCTGGAGAGAGCCGGCTGTCATAACTACCGCTTTCTGATCGTCGGCCACGGAGCCCAGGAATCGTGGCTGCGCGAACGGCTGCCGCGGGCGGAGTTTGCGGGCGTGCTGAAGGGCGAAGCGCTCGCGACGGCATATGCGAACATGGACCTCTTCGTCTTTCCGTCGCATACCGACACCTTCGGCAACGTCGTCCTCGAGGCGCTGGCGAGCGGTGTTCCCGCTATCGTCACTCCCGATGGTGGCCCGTGCACTATAGTTCGCGACAATGTAACCGGCCGCATCGTGACTGATGCCGAATTCTCTTCAGCAATCGCCGCCATCGTCGACGACCCAATCCGACATCGCGAGATGCGAAGGGCCGCGCGCAATTATGCGCTCACAGCAAGTTGGGATTCCGTCTTCGAAGGCGTGTATGCCGCCTACGAATCCATCCGCGCTAAATCGCAGATTCCACATTGCCACTAGCATTCTGATTACCCCACTGCAGCACAATTCGGTTTTCTTATGAAAATCAGAACCAACCGCTGGTGAAGGAATCGGCTCTCACTGAAGGGGCATACACCCCGGCAGGGAGCGCACATTGAGATCACTTGTCATTTTGATGATCGAGGAAGAACAGCCCGAAGGGCTTTCGGCGCGAAAGCTCGTCGTAGAGACGGTCAAGCACAATGTACTAACCGCCTATAACGCCAAAGATGGGGTCGATTTGCTGAAGCGGTTCCCCAATGTAGATGCCGTTCTGGTGCATTCGGGCCAGCTCTCAAGGTCGCCAAATCTTCTCGGCGTAGTAAAGGAACTCTGCCCGGGCAAGCCGATTATTCTTGCCAGTCCCTTTGCAGAAGAGTCCAGGCCAGAAGCGGCCTTCGTCGTCGACAGCCATAAGCCCCCCGAGTTGCTTAAACTGCTGGGCGAAGATTTACAGATTTAGGCGTTCCTATTACTTCGTAAGTAAAACGCCGCTCTTCAAATTCAATGCGAACGGTGTCTCTTTGTCGGTCATCATATTCCAGCCGCGACCGCGCAGCACCGCACCCTCAATTGCGGTGATGGCCACGCCTTCATCTGAGAGCTTCACCGTCTCCCATGCTTCGCCATTCACGCCCCAGGCCACGATCGAGCGATTTCCGACAAATAGAAGCAGGTCACGATCCACGACAGGTTGCACCTGGAGCACCGGCCGATACGGCAGCATGGTGAAGTTCTCTGGAGCGGCGGTATCGACGATGTAGGCATAGCCGCCGGAGATTGCACATATCTCCCGCGGATTTGGCGCTGACCAGATTCCCGTCGGAACCACGGGATCTCGGAATCCCAACGCACATGTTGCGAGGAAGGGCGAAGAGCCAGGATCATCGGGGCGCACCAGCACTTCAAGAGCACCGCGCTCGATCTCTTCCACTTCGCGGGGATAGACGAAATGGCGCGCAGGCAAAATCACCGGACGTTCTGGAAGAATCTCCACCTGCCAGGTGTGAGGGAAGGTTAGTTCGAATGTCGGAGCGCTCATTCCATCGCCCCATAATCGTCCCGCAGCCAATCGCCGCTACCAGGATGTATCACGATTGCCAGGCCCGTGTCTCCGATCCAGAAGTTACCCTTCACTTGAGCTCAAACTCCGACGAACGCGTCCAGCCGCTGGCGGACATTGGGGATGCCAAGGTTCAGTTCGGCCGCCCCCTGCTCAATCAGCGGAATGAGCTTGTCGAATTCCGGTCCGGTGGGTGTGCCGGTCAGGGCAATTCGTACGGGATCGGAAAGCTCCTTGTCGGACACTCTGGTCGCTGTCTTCACCTCGTTCATCCACGTGGCGAAGTCGGAAGCCGAAACGGGACCGATGTGAGAACGCACGTGGTTTGCAAGCTCGTTCAATACCAACTGCGATGATTCGGCTTCGAGGATGACAGCATTTTCCTGAACGGCCCGCGCGAGATTCGGGTCCATGTGAAAGATGAAGGCGGCCTTCGCCGGTATCTCGTCAAGGTGACTGATGGAGGGAATAAACAAGGAGATTACCTGGAAAAACCACACCAGCACCGCGGGAGAGGCCTCTTCTTTTTCCGGCAGCAATCCTCCAAAGTAGTCCCAGCAGAGCGCTGCGAGTCGCGCAGGGGACACCAGTTTCATGTAGTGCCGGTTCAACGAGTTCAGCTTCTCATAGTCGAAGATTGCCGGGCCCGTCGTGAACCGCTCTAGCGTGAACGCTTCGACGAGCTGGGTCGGAGTGAATAATTCGGTTTTCCCATCTTCGGCAGCCCAGCCAAGCAGAGCCAGGTAATTCACCAACGCCTCAGGCAGGTAGCCCATTTCGCGAAAGCTCGACATGGCCGTTGCGCCATGCCGCTTTGACAGCCGTTCGCTGTCCGCGCCCAGAATCGTGGAAAGATGCACGAACGTCGGCACCGGCCAGCCGAAGGCTTCATAGACTGCCACTTGCTTCGGAGTGTTTGCGATGTGATCGTCGCCGCGAATCACATGGGTGATTCCCATCAGCGCATCGTCGATCGTTACAACGTAGTTGTAGACGGGGATACCAGGGCTCGCTCCGGCAGTACCGCCCCGTGCTGAGCGCACCAGGATCGGATCACCCACGGTCTCGGCGGCAACTTCCAGGTCGCCGCGCACGATGTCGTGAAAGCGTATCGGGTGGTCCGGGGCCTTCAATCGTATGCAGTAGACCCTTCCCCTCAGCAGACTCTCTCTCGTCTCCTGCTTGTTGAGATTGCGGCACTTTCCGCTGTAGACCTGCGCCCGATTTTCCGCGATGGCCTGCCTGCGCTCCTCTTCCAGCTCTTCCGGTGAACAAAAGCAGCGGTAAGCCTTGCCTTCCGCCAGCAACTGCGCCGTGTGTGTGGAATAGATTTCAAGTCGCTTCGATTGGCGATAAGGACCGAGTTCCCCCTTTTCTCCAGGATCGTTTTCGTTCGGCCCCTCATCCCAGTCCAGGCCAAGCCAGAGAAGATCTTCGATCAGTTGTCTCTCGTAGCTTGATTTCGACCGTTCGAGGTCTGTGTCCTCGATGCGCACGATGAGTTTGCCACCGGTTCGCCTGGCGTATAGCCAGTTAAAGAGGGCCGTTCGCGCGTTCCCGACATGCAGAAGGCCGGTGGGGGAAGGCGCAAAGCGCACACGTACTGATCCGTTCTCCATATCACCTTCGATCATAATCGCTATCTCGCGGAAAGTTAGTGATTATAAAGACTCCTGCCTGCACAACCGTTACGAGAAATGCTCCCACCCTCCGCGCCGCAGGGGACGACGGCCCGAAGCACCAACCAGGCTGATGTAGGGCTGTCCAGCGCGTCTCCTGATGATTTCGCCAATCCTTGACACGGAAACACCTGCAATTCGGCGCGGGATCGACGTGTCCGGCCGAGCCGTGAAAAGCAATTCGTAGTCTTCGCCGCCGTGCAGTGCCTGGTCGAGCATCGCCCCATCGTAAATCGGCAACGCCGTGGCATCGATTACGGCGGAAATTCCCGACTCCGCGCACAGGTGGCCGAGGTCCGTTGAAAGGCCATCGCTTAAATCGATTGCTGCCGTTGCTGCCCCGCGCTGTCGTAACCAGATCCCTTGCGCGATACGCGGCTGCGGCCACAGGTGCGCTCGGAGTTGACCCGTGCCCTTGTCCGAGCTACGTGCATTCGAGAACTTCCGGCCCGAGCCTTTTCGCAGCAGTTCCAACCCCGCTGCCGCCCCGCCAAGAGCACCCGTTACCCAGACCACATCGCCCGCCTGTACGCCTGAACGAAGCAGAGCCTTCCCTCGCGGCACGGACCCCAGCAGCACAACGTCCGCCACCGCCACCGTTGACTGTGCAAGGTCACCCCCGGCCAGGGGCGTTTGGTATTGGTCGGCAAGCGCGAGGAACCCATCCAGAAAGCTGTCTACCCAGGCTCTACGCCGTCCGTGCGCACGGGTCAATTCTTTCGGTAAGCCCAAGGAAAGAAAGGCCGCCAGCGGTCGAGCACCCATCGCGGCGATATCGCTGAGTCCGCGCGCCAGGGCACGATGCCCCACTGATTCAGGGGCGTGCCAAGCCAGCCGAAAATGCCTTTCTGCGATTGATAAATCAGTAGTTACGACGAGTTCTTCGCCGGGTTTCAGCCGCAGAATCGCGCAGTCATCGCCGATTCCCAGGCGTAGTTCATCCTTGGCTGAACCTCTTGCCCTTTGGCGAATGCGGTTCAGCAGGGCCAACTCGCCCTGGCCGCCACCCAGGCCCCCCGGGATCAACTCGCTTTGCTTGTCGCGCATCTTATTGAGAATAGGGCAAGCCGCAAAGATGTGCGGATCAAGTCGTTACTTAAGGGCAGCAGGAAGGTAGACCTAAATCGAATCTGGAGCGGGTTTTTCCGCCTCAATTCATTGACCCCGCGCGGGAACGGCTGTTAGCCTTTAATGACGTTCAACGACAGGCGCTCTTCCAGGGGCGTACAAGGTTAGGCGGGGCTCCCCAGCTCCCGCATTTATTGGTATTTACTGGCTACGCGGCAAGTAGCACCTTGCAATTTGTTGATGTGAAAGCAGGACCATGCTGCGAAAACGCTATTACATTCTTTTTGTTGCCAGAGATGAAGACGGTCGCGTGAAGAAGATTCCGCTTCCTCTCCAATACGTGTACGGATTTGTTGCTGCGGCGCTGGTAGGTGCATTCACCATCGTTGGCCTGGCCGGGTCCTATACACGCATGCTGCTCAAAACCGAGCGCTTCAACCAGGTAAGAGAAGACAACCAGAATCTGCGCAAGGACTACAAGCAGCTTGCCCAGGTGGCACACGATCGCGGTGTGCAAGTGGCCTCTCTGGGGGCGCTGGCCAGCGAAGTGACCGCGCTCTACGGCTTGCGCCAGCACAAGGTAATTCCTGCGAAGCCATCGGCTGCCGTCGCTGCGGCGAATCCCACGCCCGCCACTCTTGCGGTCAGAGACGACGTCACTGCGCAGGACGTGAAGATGACATTCGAGCAGTTCAATGCGTTGCGCGACCAGGCAATGTCGGGCCGGATGACGCGTGCTCTTGAAGGCGGTCTCGCTCCAGGATTCGCAGGCGACTGGACGCAGTATGCCGATGCTCCCTCGATCTGGCCCGTCGAAGGCCGCATTGGATCGAGCTTCGGCCAGCGTGAGGATCCCATCAACGGTGAAGGCGCGTTCCATCCCGGTATCGATATCGAAGCGCCGTACGGAACCGCGGTGCGCGCTGCCGGAGACGGCGATGTGACAGGCGAGAACATGGGCTCCGGATACGGCCGCCAGGTGGTGCTCGATCACGGCCACGATCTCCTTACACTCTACGGACATCTCTCTGCGGTTGCCGTTATGCCGGGCCAGCATGTCACGCGCGGGCAAGTCATCGGATACGTCGGCCAATCGGGCCGCGCCACCGGTCCGCACCTGCACTACGAAGTGCGCATCCACAAGGTCCCCGTCAATCCGCACAAATACCTGCGCACCACCTACGAACAGGCCGTCGCCAACAACACCTCTACGAATGTGGCCAGCAAATAGCGGAATCTTGATCTGAACTGAGAGCGGCTCCCGATGGGAGCCGCTCTTTACTTTGCAGTTTCGATCATGCCCCGCACCTGGTCCGGCGAATCAGGTCGCCGGATTCACGCGGCAGCTATCCAGTTTGAGGTTGAACGTGCCCGTTCCCACGACTTCCACGTTCAGTCTCGATGGAATCGGGAAGTCTCCTATGGTCTGGTAGTAGATCTCCACGTCCATCTCCCGTACCTCAGTGGCAGAGGTATTTGCCGGCCCGACGTGAGCGACAAAACGGCTCACCAGAAGGCCGTCGTCAGTGGAATCGTACGAAGGCGTGAGATCGATCATCTTCCCGCCCGTCACAATTCTGAACTCCTTCAGGACCATCTCGTTCGAGAAGACTTCCATGACTATCGCGTCGGGTTGCTTTAAGAGCAGGATGGGACCCGATGGGGAATGGCGAATCTCGATGCCCTTTGAATCTGGCGGCACGATGGATCCGTCGACAAACGGCGTCCAGAATTGCATGAAGCCCATCAGCGTCTCTTCAATGGCTTTGTGCATCTGGCCGAGCATATCTGCAGAGGCCTTATCCAACGGCTTGCTGCTATTTGAAGGCTGAACCCACTCGACCGCCGAACCACCATTCATCCGCGCATGGAGGTTGATCGCCACACTCTTCAGCAGCAACACGTTTTCGCCACTCTCGGTTACGGTGGTGTCGGTTTCAGAGCTTTGAATCAACCTCAGCCAGTCAGGATGAACACTGCAATCAAATCCGGTCAGGCCCGCTGATTTGGCGGAGTAGTAAAGCTTCGCCGCACCTGCCAGCAGAACGTCATTGTCGTTGCCCCGCGAGCCGTGCTCGCTCTGAGTGCCCGTAGAGTCCGGGGAGGAAGGGGCCGGTTGCTGCGCCCACGCCGACGCGCACACAACCGGCAGAAACACAAGAACGGCGGCGCGAAGGAACTGTCGCATGAAAGGTTTCTCCACGTGCAGGATTTCAGCCATTGTGCGCGCTTGAGTTACGAGGGGCAAGCACGAGCCGGGCATAGTATCGTTACCTATTGGATTTCAAAACACTCACCCAGGGAGATGAATGTGTCGTTGCGTTCTCGTTTGCTGTTTGCCTTGTTTTTTGCCGCCACGGTATGTGTTCCCTCATTCTCACAGGACCGCGCTGCTGAATTAAAGACCGCCTTTGCCCGCGCACAGCATCTGCGTCACGGCGTCAACGCTTCGGAGTGGTTTGCGCAAACCAGCAACTACTCTGCTCAACAAACCAACAGCTACACCGACGACGCCGACATCGCGCTGATGGCGCAGCTCGGCTTTGACAACGTGCGGCTCAGCATTGACGCCGCCCCGCTTACGCGAAGCTTCTTCAGCAGGGACGATTCAAACTTCATTGGTCGGCTTGATCACGCCATCGACCAGATGGTCGCCAAAGGCATGGCCGTGCAGATCGATATCCATCCCGAGAGCGATTACAAAAAGCGTGTCAGCAGCACCAGTGACGGCGTCGACCGCTTCGTGATGCTCTGGCGCAAGCTGGCCGCGCACTATGCCGACCGCAATCCCGACCTCATTTTTTACGAGATCATGAACGAGCCCGAAGAGCGGGACCCGTATCGCTGGGCGGGAGTGCAGGCGCGCGCAGCGGCGGCCATTCGCGAAGTAGCTCCGAAAAACACCATCATCGCCACGGGGCCGAACTGGTCCTCTATCGCTGACCTGCTCACCCAGCAGCCCCTGCCCGACGGCAATGTCATTTACAACTTCCATTTCTATGAGCCGCATGAGTTCACGCACCAGGGCGCGGGCTGGGGCGGCACGTGGTGGATCTACACCCACGACATTCCCTATCCCGCCAGCGAAGACAGCATGGCGAAGTCACTCGCCGAGGTTCCTGATGCTGCCAACCGCTACACGCTCGAACACTACTGGCTCGACCACTGGGACGCTCACCGCATCCGTTTGCAGATCGATGCGGCCGCCGCGTGGGGCAAGGAAAACAACGTTCCGCTCATCTGCAATGAATTTGGCGCCTATCGCCGCGTCACCGAACCCGCGTCGCGCATGAACTGGATTCGCGATGTGCGTACTGCGCTTGAGGCTGACGGCATCGGCTGGACAATGTGGGACTATCGCGGCGGCTTCGGCGTGGTGTGGAAGGAAGACGGTCAGCCCGCGAAAGTAGATCCGGCAGTAGTGGAGGCTCTGGGGCTGAAGAAGTAGCGTAGTGCCTGGGAGCAAAGGTGGTGTGCGATGGCAAAGCCGGATCCGAAGCTGGAGATCGTAACGGTGTTCGAGAGCGATGATCTGATCGCGTTTGAACTCGCCAAATCGGTGCTCGACGAGGCTGGTGTTGAGTATGTTGTACGCGAGGACCCGCCCGCCGGGTTCGGATTCAGCCCGATCCTGAACCCAATGCGCAGAATCCTGATGCCCGCCTATCGCAAGGATGAGGCGTTGGAGCTGATTGCAGGCGCTCAGGGAGATCTGGAATCGGACGATAACCCGGAGCTAGAATGACTGGCGGGAAGTGGAGTCGGCGACTCGTGATCGATGAAAATTGACGAACAGCAGGTTCATTGCTGACTGGGACTACTCACTGACCTACCATCGTGACATTTGCTGAGTCTTCGTGGCGGGATAACCGCTTTTATTGTGCGCCGGAGACACGAAATTTGAGGCGTCTCTACCGGCAGCAATAAACGGAGGAAGAGAATTTATCACGCGATGCACAAGGCCTGGCATCCGCCCTCACCATTGAGTCGCAGAATCTTCCCCCTCTAACCAAACACAAGTATCTGTCAGTTTTACCAGTAGTCTGACAATCTCCCGATCTCATATAAGCGGTTTCAATGGTGTTGGGCGGGATCCTGCAATCCGAGGAGGTTGCTCGCATCCAGGGTCAGTCCAAATCCAGTCCCTAAGTTTGAATCAATCTGCGCCTTCCCTTTGAGTTGACGACGGCCCCGCACAAGGAGCCGTGCCGTCCGCGGCGATTCGCGGTCAGAACTAATCGATCAGGAGAAGATGATGACGCGCCTATTCACTCAAGGACCAAATGGCCTGCTGGGGGTGACCCGTGGCTAACCAGTCAGAGGCTCAAAGCAACGCGCTCAACGGAGCTTCATCCACGAATCGTAAGGTCTTGCCTGTCCCCGAGCCGCAGTATCCACCTATCACCGAGCTTGATGTGCAGAATGCGACTCCTCCGCCCCGGTTCCAGGTGAAGGCGCCGAAAGGCGCACCCAACGTGGTAGTCATCCTTCTCGATAACTTCGGCTTCGGAGACTCGTCTACATTCGGCGGCCCTATCGACATGCCAACGTTGGAACGACTGGCCGAGGACGGGCTTCGCTACAACAACTTCAAGGTGCCCCCACTATGTTCGCCCAGCCGCATGGCCTTGCTCACCGGGCGCAACAGCCATAGCACAAACTTCGGCGTGATCTCGGAAATTGCCACCGCTTTTCCGGGGTATACCGCGATGCGTCCCGCCAGCGTGACGATGCTGCCCGAGATCTTAAGGCTCAACGGTTTCAGCACCGCCATGTTTGGCAAATGCCACGAACTGGGGCCAT